>NZ_JBSWXU010000253.1:0-3597 GCF_056160785.1 Mycobacterium sp. ABE4_509
GGTCACCGCCAGGGCGAGCCCCGGGCGGCCCAGCGCGCCGTCGAAGAACATGTACAGCCCGAACAACAGGAACAGCACGCTGGCCAGATAGTGCAGGAACTGTTCGGGCAGGCGCTTGTGCATGACCCTGCCCACGGCGATGGCAACCCCGTCGGCGGCCACCATGCCGATGGTGGCCCCGACCCACACCCCGGCCCAGCTGTGGTCGCTGGCCAGCGCCACGGTCGCGAGCATGGTCTTGTCCCCGAGTTCGGCCAGGACGAAGGAGGAGACGATCGCGAACACCACGAAGCGTGGTTCGGCGACCCGGACCTCCTCGCCGTCGTCGGCGCGCCGTGCGTCGCGCCACGTCCAGATCGCGAACAGCAGGAAGGCCAGCGATGCGGCTACCGCGATGGGCCGCTGGGGCAGCGCCATCCCGAGAGAGTGGCCGATGGCCACCGACAGCCCGTGCACCAGCATCGAGGCGATGGCCACCCCGGAGAGCACGACCCACCAGCGGTGGCGCAGCGCGTAGGTCATGGTGATCAGCTGGGATTTGTCACCGAGTTCGGCGACGAACACCACCGCCAGGCTGATGAGAATCGCAGAAACCACGGACGACCTTTCGACGCGTCGCCCGCCTGGGGCTGTTCACCCCTGGCGGAACACGGTCGAAGGTCTCGCCCACCACGTATTCGAGGTGGTTCGCCGGCCGGGCTCACGCCAGTATGTCGACACGACGATTCGGGGCTACTCCCCTTCGCTGATCCCTCGACGATAGCGGGCGATCGGCGAGACTGCCACCGCAGAGCGGGATTTCGGTGCCCCGAACAGTTCTTTCGCCACACCGAAACCCGCGGTTCGCCCGACCTACGCGGCCAGGAGCATCGCGAGAATCGCGGTGTCGGGGTGGGTGATCGGGTCGACTCCGACCCGGCTGACCATCGAGGTCACGGTGCCGTCGGATTCCGCTTCGACCCAGGCGGCCCGGTGCTCGAGTCCCAGGTGGGGCAACCCGGGCAGCAGGACGCAACCCGATGCGGCCCCGCTGCACTCCGGAAGTGAGGGAGTGGTTTCCGACGGGGGGTGCAGCATCATCAGCGCCGGCGGCTGCCGATCGGCGAAATGCCCTGGGGAGACGGCGTATTCCCCGACGACGGGTCCTTCGGCCAACACGAGGCCGACGGTGCCGGGCTCGGGTTCGTCGGGCAGTTCTTCTCGGACGCCGAAAATCGTTGTCGTCGAGAGCAGTCCAGGCAGCGATGCAACCCGCACCGCGGCCATCAGCAGCTGGGCCCACTCCTTGGTCGAGTCGGGCCAGCGCCCGGAGACCACGAAACCCTTGAGGGACCCACGCAAATGAAACGGAGCGATCTCGATCGCCCGACCGGACCCGGAATCCATTTCGCCTCCCCGGCATCGCAGAGCAACAGCCCGACACGCCGGTGGGTCGATCCGCTCAGAATGCGGTAGGCCCCAGCTGGCACGCAAGAGGACACGAGTGCTAACGGGCCGGAAACGACAAACCCGGCTCAGCCCGAAGGCTGAGCCGGGTGTGAGCCGGTGGGCGGACGATCAGGCAGGCGGGTAGACGCCCATCCCCTTGGCCTTCTCGGTCTGCCAGAAGATGTCGGCGATCTCGTCGATGGTGGCGAGCAGCTTCTCGGCGACGGCCACGTCGAGGGATTTCTTGACGTCGCCGGCGCCGTGCACGCCGTCCCAGAACAGCTGGTGCAGGTTCGGGAACTGCTCGAAGTGGTCCTTGGTGAAGAAGTCGGCCCACAGCACCATCAGATGGTGCTTGACCTCTTCGGCGCGCTGCTCCTTGATCAGGATGGCGCGCGTCTTGAAGTGGTCGTCGTCGGAGTCGTGGTACTTCTGCAACGTCTTGAGGCACGACAGCGCCTCGATCTTGGCCTGAGCGGGGTCGTAGACACCGCAGTACAGATCGCAGTGTGCATGGGCGGGTGTGGAGTTGGCGAAAAGTCGATGCAGCATAGTCCTAACTTACCCTTAGCCCATGCGCCGAAACCATCGGCCGGGGCTCATCGGGTTCGGCCGGCTGCTGCGCCGCTTCGTCGTCGTCGAGGAGTCGATGCGGCCGGCGCTGCTGCCCGGGGACGGGCTGCTGGCGATGCGCTGCGGAAAGCTCCGTGCAGGTCAGATCCGGGTGTTCCCGGATCCGTTGTTGTCGACGCGCTACCTGGTCAAGCGTGTCGGCGGGATCCGGCACACCACGACGGGGGCGGTGTTCGAGGCGTTGTCGGACAACGCGGGCGCACCCGGCGCCACTGACTCGCGGGAGTTCGGCTGGGTCCCGGCGGCCGGGTCGTACCGAGTGGTATGGAAGGTCCGGAAGGTCCGGAAGGTCCGGACGGTGCGTGCGCGAGGCGAACCGGGCGAGGCGGCCCGCTGATCTAGTACAGGACGATCAGGGCGAGGATTCCGAGCAGGACCAGCGCGATCAACCCGGCGCGCAGGAACGCCATCAACTGGCTGCGGGTGTAGACGCGCGAGGAGGACTGCCATTCCGAGGGCGGAAATGCCGGGCCCGAGCCCATCGATGACGACGCCATCAGAAACTCCTCACCCGCACGCGATATACCTCCCCAGTGAGATCCGTCACAAGCATCTCGTGTGACGGCGATCATAACCCCTATGTGTCGCCGCTGAGAAATCGGCCATAGATTGCTGAACACCAGCCTACGCATTACTTAGAGCTACGAGCGATTTCGCTCGGAGGTGGCTGGGCTGTTGATTGCGCCCGCGCGGCGGCGCGAGGTTATCCACAGGCCGAGGGGCTTGGGAGGCTGATATGGCGGCTCACGACGGGTGATGCGGCCACGCGGGCTGTGCATGAACCTGTGGAATCTGTGGATAGGGCGACATTGCTGCCCTTGGATCGGCGGGCGAGAGAGGTCGGTGGTGTGGCCGACGACGCGCGTGTCAGCATGAAGTCATGGACGACACAGCGGTGCCCCAGGCGGTTATCGGCGACGTGCCCACGACCTTCGACGACTCCGTGGTCCTCCTGGACGTGCGCGAGGACGACGAGTGGCAGCGCGGCCATGTGCCCGGAGCCCAGCACATCCCGATGGGTGACGTGCCGGCCCGCATGGCGGAGATCGACACCGAGGCTCAGCTGTTCGTGGTGTGCCACGCCGGTGGCCGTTCCCAGCGGGTCGCCCAGTACCTCGCCCGCAACGGCTACGAGCCGGTCAACGTCTCGGGCGGGATGCTGGCCTGGGCCGAGGCCGGTCGTCCCGTCGTCACCGAGGGCGGAGGCGCCGGCTTTGTCTGATCTGTCGGCTCGCCGACGGTTTAATCTGTCGGCTCGCCGACGGGCTGATCTGTCGGCTCGCCGACGGTCTGATCGCCGGCCCGCCGACTTGGCTAGGCTGGTGCGGTGATCCAGGTCTGCTCCCAGTGCGGGACGCGGTGGAACGTGCGTGACAAGCAGCGGGTGTGGTGCCCGCGCTGCCACGGCACTCTGCTCGCGCCGTCGGGCCCCGCTGCGCAGTCGCAATGGGGGCCGCCACCGCCGCAGCCTGGTCAGCGCCGCACCGGCCCACTGCTGCCGGCCGGCTACCGGTGGGTTGCGGTACGGCCCGGCGC
>NZ_JBSWXU010000254.1:0-3551 GCF_056160785.1 Mycobacterium sp. ABE4_509
GGGCTGGCCTCCGGGTCGACCTTTGGTGGGGTGACCGCCTGGGCGGCCGGGCCGCCGGCGGCGAGCAACGCCAGCGTCGCCGCGACGACACCCGCGCGTCTGATCATCGGTCTCGGCCCCATCCTCAGAACCCGTTGAGTGCCCAGCTGAACAGACCCACCAGGTAGGCCATCACCGGCAGCACCGAGGCGTCGAGCGCCGAGGCCAGGAATCCGACCAGCCGGCGCATCGGCAGCGAGTACGAGTCCGGATCGGCGATACGCGGGTTCAGCGCGACGACGACCCACACCGCCACCAGGACGACCAGGACGGCCAGTGACCACCACATCGCGGCGTACTCGCCGGCGGCGGCGAACGCCACCGTCAGCACCGTGGTGAGCAGGTAGGGGTGGCCGAGCAGCCAGGCCTTGCAGGGCGCGGAATCCCACACCCTGGCCCGCAGCGCGGCGGCCGCGGCGCCGGCCGCGACCAGGTACCAGGCCCACGGCGACACGGCGCCCGCACCGGTGATGACCGGCCACAGCACCGCGACGGAGCCGGTCGTAGCCAGCAGCACCCCGGCTGCGATGAAACCGGTCTGGTGCGAGTCGCCGACCCTGATCCGGCGCGGCAGGTCCTCGAGGATTCGCAGCGGCAGGGCCGACGGCGTCGGATCCCCCGGGGCGGGGATCACCGGGACCGGCAGCCGGGCGCACAGTGCCGACAACTGCGCGGCCTGCACGGTGATCACCAAGGCCGCCAGGATCAGCGCACATCCGACCGCCACCGGTGCCAGCGTCCACAGCGACACCACCGCGGCCACAAGCAGCACGGTCAGCGAGATCGCCGCCGCGGCGGTGAACACCGCGATGCCGCGTTCCCCGACGGTGATGCTGATGACCGACCAGGCCGCCACCCCGGCGGCCGCCAGCAGCACCTGCGAGGCGCCGAAGTCACCCGGCACGGCCAGGGCGAACGCGGCGGCGATCGGCGCGAGCGCCGTCACCGCAAGCGCGGTTGCCGTCTTCGGCGCGGCGGCCTTGCTCAGCAGCGCACCGAGCACCGCGGCCACCGCCACCGCGCTGACCGCGAACACGCCGTAGGCGGTGCCCGTGACCACGCGGTGCAGAATGGACACCCCGGTGGCGAGCAGGATCAGCCCGATGACCGACGCCGCGGCAGCACGCCTGATGTGCGTGACGTCCCAGGGCTTCTCGCGAGCGACGGAGAAGATCATCGCGGCATCGGCGATGTCCTCGACGAGCCGGGGCGCCGCCGGACCCACCGGCGCCGGCTGCAGGGCCAGCAGGTCACCGTCGACCACCCCGACGGTGTTGAGGGTGGCATCGAGGCTGAAGGGGGCACCGCCCACCGGGGCCAGGCTCAGTGACGCGCCGGCGTCGGCGGTTTCGTCGGCCGGCGCCACGATGCGCTGCACCGCCGGGATGATCTCGCGCAGCGGCAGTTCGGCCGGCAGCGCGACCTCGGTGATCCGGCCGCTGCCGAACACCGCGATCCGCACGATCGGCATCGCCGTGTTGTCGGGCAGTGCCGCGCCGTTGGTCGCGGGGGAAACTACAGCCGGGTCTGACATTGCTCTTCTCTCTGCTGCGGGTGAAAGTCGAAGTCTCTGGTGAGGGTGTGCCCGGGGAACCACGCCCCGTCCGGTAGCGCGGCGTTCAGCCGCTCGACCGCCGCGGCGATCGCCGTGGTTTCGCCGGGCGCGAAGGTGGAGATCCACTCTCCGTCTACGGCTTTGGCGGGGCTGACCACAACGCGACCCACGGCGGTGTCGACGACGCTGACTCCGACGTCGGTGCTGACGCGGTGCCCGTCGCGGTGCTGACCGGCGACGATCTCGACATAGGTCCTGTCACCCTCGAAGGCGGCCACCACCACAGGGCGCGCCGAGACAGGGATGCCGAGATAGTCCAGCATGTCGTGCACTGACGCACCGTTGCGGATCCGCTCGTCGGCTTTGGCGCCGGTGCGCGCGGGCAACGAGAACTCCTCGAAGCGCGCGGGCGGCCTGCCGGACAGCCCGGCGCACAACACCGGCACCAGCGCCTCGGGGTGGTCGATGTCCAGCGCGGTGAACGTGACCAGCTCGCCGCTGCGCAACGCCACCACGGTGCCCGCCGGAGCGCGCGCCACGATGCCGCGCAACAGGGCGCCGCGGGCGCCGACGAAGCGCAGCTCGAGCCACTGGGTGGGCCGGCACGTCAACCGGATCCACTGCGCCACCGCCGGGTCGACCGCGTTCCCGGCGCGCAGGACACCCAGCGCGGTCAGCTCGTCGGTCTGATCGCGCTCGAAGTCCACACGCGCGGCCGGGTCGCTGTACGGCGGCGTGATGGCCAGCACCCACGGGAAGGTTCCGGCACCCACCGTCTCGGCGAGGAACCAGGCCGCTTCGGTGGTCAGCTCGACGGCGTTAGCACGCACGGAACCCGATCAGCCCCACTTGGCGCCCTCAGCCTGATCCCGGGCGGCCATCGACGTGGTGTTCATCTCGTGGGTGCTGGCCATCGCCCGGTAGGCGCGCACCAGCTCCTCGAGCGCGGTGTTCCACTGCGCCTGCCACGCCTGGTACGTCACGCCGGTGTCGCCCTGCCAGGCTCCTTGCAGTGCAGCCTGCTCGGCGGCGACGTCCATCCCGACGGCGTGCAAAGCGCCTGCATAGCTCGACATCTCACCGGCGTGGGCGAGCATCGCCGGATAGTTGAACATGATCTGTGACATCAGGTGTCCTTTCTGGGTGCTTCGGGTGCGCGGTGGTCACATACCGGTGTAGGTGCTGGCCGCCGCGGCGTCCTCGGCGACGTAGGAGGCGGCGGCCTCACCGACGTTGGCCTGGGCGAGGTCAAGCAGCGCGTTGATCTTCGCCGAGACCTCGACGAAGCGGGCATGCGCAGCCTGGAACGCGGCCGACGACTCACCCATGTGGAACGCCTGGGCCGACTGCGCGGCCTGTTCCGCCTGGGCGACGGTGCTTCGCATCAGGGCGGCCTTCGCGCCGAAGGCGCTCTCCGAGGCGACCAGCTGCGGGATATGAGCATCCAAGAGGCTCATGGTTTTTCCTTCCTGTTGTGGTGGTGATCTTGCGGGTCAGTGTCGTCGGCGTCGGGATCCCAGCTGCCCGGCAGCATCGGGCTCTTGGGCCCACCCCCGAACGAGTCGCCGGCCAGGGTCGTCAAGCCGCCGGCCTCGGTGGTGCCGGTGCCGACGGTGCCCGCGAAGCCCATCGGCCCGGCACCGCGTTCGGAGGCGGCCACTGCGGGCGAGTGCGCCGCCGGGGCGTCGGCGTCCGGGCCGGTGTCCGGCTCGTCCTCGTAGTCCATGTAGGCATCGGCGTATCCGCGGCCCTTGATCTCTTCTTTCTGCTTACGGCGGCGTTTGCGCCGCTCGGCCGCCGATGCCGCGATACCCGCTGCGGCTGCGGGGATGGTGGCCGAAGGAGCCTTCGCACTGGTCGAGTCGCGCACCGTGGGCGACAGGCCACCGTCCGGGTCACGACCGACGACGGCGTACGGCGCCAGCGGCGCAGCGGCGGTGGCCGGGGCGGCCGGGGC
>NZ_JBSWXU010000255.1:0-3455 GCF_056160785.1 Mycobacterium sp. ABE4_509
GCCCCAGGGTGGCCAGCCGCGCCGCGAGATGCTCGACCCGGTCGGACTCGGCGGCCAACAGCCGGCCGACGTCGCGGCGTGCGGTGGTGCGGGCACGGTCGATCTCCTCGGCGCGCGCGGTGATCCCCTCCAGCGGGCGGGCCAGCACCGGTCTGCTGCGCAGCTGGGTCACCTGGTGCTGCTCACGGTTGACCCAGTTGCGCAGCGCCCGGGCGCTGCGCGACCGCAGGTCGGCGACCAGCGCCTGCTCGGCGGCGGTGTCCGGGACGATGCGTTTGGCCGCGTCGGTGGGCGTCGCCGCCCGCACGTCGGCGACCAGATCGCACAGCGGGTTGTCCGGTTCGTGCCCGATCGCACTGACCACCGGCGTCCCGCACCGGGCGATCTCGCGGCACAGCGTCTCGTCGGAGAACGGCAGCAGGTCCTCCACGCTGCCGCCACCGCGGGCCAGCACGATCACGTCGACCTGCCGGTCGGCGTCCAGCGCACGCAGCGCCTCGACGATCTGCGGCACCGCATTGGGGCCCTGCACCACCGTGTTGCGCACCGCGAACCGCACCGCCGGCCAGCGGGCGGTGGCCACCGCGGTGATGTCGTGTTCGGCCGCCGAGGCCCGGCCGGTGATCAAACCGATGGTGTCGGGCAGGAACGGCAGCGGGCGCTTGAGCCGCGGGTCGAACAGCCCTTCGGCATCGAGCAGCCGGCGCAGCCGCTCGATGCGGGCCAGCAGCTCGCCGATGCCGACCGCGCGGATCTCGCTGACCCGCAGCGAGAACGTGCCCCGGCCGGTATAGAAGTTGGGCTTGCCGAACACGACGACCTGCGTGCCGTCGGTCATCTTCACCGGGGCTTTGACGACCAGATCGCGCGGGCAGGTCAGCGACAGCGACATGTCGGCGGCGGGGTCGCGCAGCGTGATGAACGCGGTGTTGGAGTTCGGCCGCAGCGTCAGCTGGGCGATCTGCCCCTCCACCCAGACCGCGCCCAGCTTGTCGATCCAGCCCGCCACCCGGACGGCCACACCGCGCACCGGGAACGGATTGTCGGCCGACTGCCCCTGCGCGGCAGTCATCCGGCCGCGTCCGCTCGGCCGGTCACTTCGCGCTGGCGCGGGTGATCCTGTTGGCGAGCAGCGTCTGGAACGGCGCGCGGGCCTTGGTGGCCTCCTCGTAGGACAGCAACGCCTCCAGCTCGGCCACCCGCAGCGAGGTCAGCCGGGCGCGCAGCTGCGCCAGGGTCAGGGCCTCGTACTCCAGCTCGGCGACGATCTCCGGGGTGTCGGTGCCGGCGGCCTCGCCGGCTGAGCCGTCGGCGCCGTCGGGGCCGGCCGGGTCAGTCGGGTCGTTGGCGGCCTCGGGTTCGCTGCTGAACAGCGCGTACCGGCCCTCCGTCATCCGCGCGCCGCTCTCGCGCACCGGCAGGTCCACGACGTCAGCGGCGCCGGCGACATCTGCCGTGCCGGCACCGCCCGGCAGATCGTCGTCGAACGTCGCCCACTCGGGCTGCTCGTCCTTGGGCGGAAAGATCGTCTCCAACGTCTCATCGCCCTTGATCACCAGGACCGCGACGTCCTGCTGCACCTTCATCACCAGCGACGCGACGTGGCTGGCGAAGGTCATCGGGTACATCAGGATGGTCTGGGGGAGCTTGCGGGTTTCCTCGATGGCGGTCGCCGCCGCGCCCACGAGCAGCCGGACCCCATACGGTGCAGTTGCCATGGCCCCAGCCTACGGCTGGGCGGCCCGGGTGGGTGGTAAGTACCCTGGGAGCCATGCCACCGACTGTCAACATGGGGATCCCGGGCTCCAGCCAAACTGCGCTGGGCTCGCTCGCCGGTGGCGTCGCGGGCAAGCGGGTGCTGCTGGCCGAACCTCGCGGGTACTGCGCCGGTGTCGACCGGGCCGTGGAAACCGTCGAGCGGGCGCTGGAGAAGCACGGCGCGCCGGTGTACGTCCGCCACGAGATCGTGCACAACCGCCACGTCGTCGACACGCTGGCCGAGGCAGGCGCGGTGTTCGTCGACGAGACCGACGAGGTGCCCGAGGGCGCCATCGTGGTGTTCTCGGCCCACGGCGTCGCCCCGACCGTTCACCAGACCGCCAAATCCCGCGACCTGCAGGTCATCGACGCCACCTGTCCGCTGGTCACCAAGGTGCACAACGAGGCGAAGCGGTTCGCCCGCGACGACTACGACATCCTGCTGATCGGTCACGAGGGTCACGAGGAGGTGGTCGGCACCGCCGGTGAGGCCCCCGACCACGTCCAGGTGGTCGACAACCCCGACGCCGTCGACAACGTCACCGTGCGTGACCCGAGCAAGGTGATCTGGCTGTCGCAGACCACGCTGAGCGTCGACGAGACGATGGAGACGGTGCGCCGGCTGCGGGAGAAGTTCCCGACTCTGCAGGACCCGCCCAGCGACGACATCTGCTACGCCACGCAGAACCGCCAGGTCGCGGTCAAGGCGATGGCGCCCGAGTGCGAGCTGGTCATCGTCGTCGGGTCGCGCAATTCGTCGAACTCGGTGCGGCTGGTGGAGGTGGCGCTGGGCGCCGGATCCGATGCCGCGCACCTGGTCGACTACGCCGACGACATCGACCCGAAGTGGCTCGACGGGGTCACCACCGTCGGCGTCACCTCGGGGGCCTCGGTGCCCGAAATCCTGGTCCGCGGGGTGCTCGAGCGCCTCGCCGACTTCGGCTACGACGTCGTGCAGCCGGTCACCACCGCCAACGAGACGTTGGTGTTCGCTCTACCTCGGGAGATCCGGCCTTCCCGCGGATAGTCAGGAAGCACGGGTACGTTCTGCGGGCGTGAACCCAGCCCGAAGAACACTGCGACGAACCGGTCGAAGAATCGCAGCCGCGGCCCGCTGGCCGATGTCGGTGTTGCTCGCGGTCACCATGGTGCTGGCCGGGTGCAGCGACGCCGAGGACCGCCTGGACGCCACCGTGCAGGCGTTCGCCGATGCGCTCAGCCGCGGCGACGTCGACGCGGCCGCCGCGCTGACCTCCGACCAGGCCGCCGCTGCGGCCAGCCTGACCGACCTGTTCGCCAGCCTCGGCACCGACGTCACCTTCCGCACCGAACGGGTGCGCGCGGTGGACGACGAGGGCGGCTTCGCCCTCGACGCCACGTGGACGTTCGGCCCCGATGACAGCCACGAGTGGACCTACACCACCAACGGGGAAGCGACCGCCGACGGCGCGGAGTGGCGGATCCGGTGGAGCCCCGAGGTCGTCGCGCCCGGGCTCGACGACGGGCCGTTGTCCTACTCGACCCTCGCCCCGGAACCCGCGGCCCGGGTGCTCGGCCGCAACGGTGCCGAACTGCTCACCCAGCACATCGTCACGCTGGTCGACCTGCAGCCCGGCGCCGACGTGACCGCCGTGGCCGGGCTGGTCGGCCCGATCGCCCCGACCGTGACGCCCGAGTCGCTGGCCGCCGCCCTGGAG
>NZ_JBSWXU010000256.1:0-3400 GCF_056160785.1 Mycobacterium sp. ABE4_509
GGCCTGCGCGGCATCGTGGCCGGCTCGCCCGGGCTGGGGGACGCGCCGTGGCGGGATCGGGTCGCGGCGATGGGCACCGCGCCCCCGTTCGTGGTGCTGCGGCTGTGGCTGGATCGTCCGGTGCGCGCCGACCGGGCCCCGTTCGTCGGGACGGGAGGGCGGGAACCGCTGGACAATGTGAGCGTGGTGAGCCGCTACGAAGCCCAGGCCGGCGAGTGGGCCGCCCGCACGGGTGGCTCGGTGGTCGAGCTGCACGCCTACTCGGTGGATGACGGTGACGACATGGTGCGCGAGGCGCTGATCAAGCGCATGTACGAGCTCTACCCGGAGACCGTGGACGCCAACGTCGTCGACGAACGACTGTTGCGCCGTGCCGACTGCCCCCGCTTCGCACCCGGGGATTTCGATGACCGGCCCACCGTCGTGACACCTGACCCGCGGATGGTGCTGGCCGGGGACGGAATCCGCATCGACCTGCCGGTGGCCCTGATGGAACGGGCCGCCACCACCGGTTGGAGCGCGGCCAACCGGTTGCTCGCCGGTTTCGGGCTGGCCGGGCATCCGCTGCAGACCGTGCCCAACCGCGGCCGTTCGGCGCTGCTGCGGCGACTGGCCGGTTCGGCGGGGGCCGGGCGGTGAGCCCGGTGTCGGGGTGGCGGGACAGGCTGGCGAAGGCATCGTTGCTGAAAGCATGGCCGTTCGAGGCGCTCCCACCCGTCGACTGGGCGGCCCAGACGCCGACCTGGCAGGAGGCCGACCCGGCGGTGATCCGGGCGGCCCACTCCCGCGCGCAGCGCCGGCCCGGCGGCAACTGGTTCGTCTTCGCCGCGAGCTCGGCCGTCACCACCAAGGCGTTCGGCACCTCGGTCGCCGGCCACCAGCTGGTGGCGTGGCGGGGGTCCGACGGCGGGCTGCAGGTGGCCCCGCGCGCCTGCCCGCACCTGGGGGCGGATCTGGCGCTGGCGCCGGTCGACTGCGGGCAGTTGGTGTGCCCCTGGCACGGGCTGCGGTTGGGTCAACGCCGGCACGGCACCTGGAAGCCCTACCCGGCCCACGACGACGGTGTGCTGTGCTGGGTGCGCCTCGACGACACCGCCGAGGTGACGCCGTCGCTGGCGCCGATCACCCCGCCGCGCCCGGCCACGCCGGCCATCTCGGCGGTCACCCGGCTCGAAGGCGTCTGCGAGCCGCAGGACATCGTGTGCAACCGGCTCGACCCGTGGCACGGGGCCTGGTTCCATCCGTACTCGTTCACCAGGTTGCGGGTGCTCAGCGCCCCACCTGTGGATGCCGAACTGTCCGAGGAGGCCGACAAGTTCGTCGTCGAGGTGACCTTCCGGATCGGCCGCCTCGGTGTCCCGGTCATCGCCGAGTTCACCACCCCGGGCCCGCGCACCGTCGTGATGCGCATCGTCGAGGGCGAAGGGCTGGGCAGCGTCGTGGAGACGCATGCGACGCCGGTCGGGGTGGGCGTCGACGGGCGGCCCCGCACCGCTGTCATCGAAGCGGTGGTCGCGCACTCGGACCGACCGAACTTCGGCAAGGGGCTGGTGGCGTCCCCGTTGATCCGGCCGCTGATGAAGCACGCCGCGACCCGGCTCTGGCGTGACGATCTGGCCTATGCCGAGCGGCTCTACGAGCTCAGGTCCTGAACGCCTTGTCCGACCCCTTCCGCGGCGAGCAGCGGAACCTGCTTGACCGCCCACGGACTGATCGCCCAGCCGAGCTCGGCGGCGGTGCACAGATGCTCCCACGGCACCCAGGTGTAGTCGGCGACCTCGTCGCGGTCCGCGCGGATCGGACCCATGGCCCGCGCGCAGAACACCGGGCACACCTCGTTCTCCACCACGCCGTCGGCGGCCACCGCGACGTAGCGGAAGTCGGGCAGCGCGCAGCGCAGGTCGGCGATCGCGACACCGAGCTCGTCGCCAACCCGGCGCCGCACCGCATCGGCGAGCGATTCGCCGGGGGCGGGATGGCCGCAGCACGAGTTGGTCCAGATCCCCGGAAACGTCTTCTTGTGCAGTGCCCGCCGGGTCAGCAGCACCCACCCGGCGTCATCGAACAGGTAGCAGGAGAATGCGAGGTGCAGCGGGGTCGACGCGCTGTGGACATCCGACTTCGGGGCCGAACCGATGGCTCGGCCCTCGTCGTCGAGAAGGACCACGAACTCCTGGGTGTCAACCGAAGTCATGACAGTCATTCGGCGCCGCTACCGGTTCGGATGGGTGCGGAATCTGCAGGAGGTGGCCGATGGCGGTGATACTGGCCTACACCGCGCCGGCGATCGGCCATCTGTTCCCATTCTGCGCCCAGCTCGCCGAACTGGCCGGCCGCGGCCACGAGATCCACATCCGCACCCTCGCCGGCGGCGTCGACCTGTGCCGGGGACTGGGCTTCAAAGCCGAACCGGTCGACCACCGGATCGAGGCGGTGCGCGACGTCGAGTCGGCCGGCGTGTTGCGCTCGGCCGGCAACACCGTGCGGGTGCTCACCGAGCGGGCCGGCCTGGAGGTCGCCGACCTCACCCGCTCCGTGCAGACCGTCGACCCGGACCTGGTGATGGTCGACGCGAACTGCTGGGGGGCGATGTCGGCCGCCGAGGCCGACGGCCGCCCCTGGACGGTGTTCTCGCCGTTCATCCCCTACCTGCGGGCCCCGGGGCTGCCGCCGTTCGGGGCCGGCAAGAGACCGATGACCGGACCGCTGGGCCGGGCCCGCGACTGGGGCGTCGGCAGCGTCACCCGGGTGGTGTTCGACCGGCCGTTTCGCACGGGTATGCACCCGGTGCGCGCTGCGCTGGGGTTGCCGCCGGTGCGCACCGCCGACGCGCTGTTGCGCCGCGCGCCGGCGATCCTGGTGACCACCGGCAAGCCGTTCGAGTACCCCGTCACCGACTGGGGGGAATCGGTGGCGATGATCGGGCCGGCCGACTTCGACCCGCCGGCCGACCCCCCGGACTGGCTCGACGACATCGACGCACCGATCGTGCTGGTGACCACGTCCTCGGTACCTCAGGCCGACGAGGCGCTGGTCGGCGCCGCGGTGCAGGCGCTGGCCGGCGAACCGGTGCACGTCGTGGCCACCCGCCCGGCCGGCGACGGCGCCGCGGTGACGCACCGACCCGGCCTCACCATGGCGCGGTTCGTGCCGCATGCGCCGGTGCTCGATCGGGCGGTGTGCGTGATCACCCATGGCGGGATGGGGATCACCCAGAAAGCGCTGGGCCGCGGGATTCCGGTCTGCGCAGTGCCGTTCGGTCGCGATCAATTCGAGGTCGCGCGCCGGGTGGAGGTGGCCCGGTGCGGCACCCGGTTGCCGGCGCGGGGGATCACCGACGCCCCGTCTGTTTCTTCTCCCCCCCTCCCCGCCCACGAAAATTGGCCGAACATGTGGGGGG
>NZ_JBSWXU010000257.1:0-3369 GCF_056160785.1 Mycobacterium sp. ABE4_509
GCCCGGCACCGGTCAACCGCACCCGCACCACCGGCAGCCACCACCGCTCCGCGCCACCACCGCGGCGCACCTTTTCCTCGGGGCAGCGGGCGCTGCTGTGGGCGGCCGGCGTGCTCGGGGCGCTGGCGATCGTCATCGCCATTCTGATCGTGCTCAACGCCCAGGATCGCCGCGACCAGGCCCCGCCCCAGAACCAGAGCACCCAGACGCTGCCGGCGGAGTCCCCCGCGGCGGCGCCGCCGCCGCGGGGTGCGGACGAACCTCAGGAATACTGGTTAGCAGGACCCGTTGACGACGTCGGTTCCCCGACGCGGGACGGGTCAGAACAGATGTTGCGATGACGACCCCACAACACCTTTCCGACCGCTACGAGCTCGGCGAGATCCTGGGCTTCGGCGGAATGTCGGAAGTCCACCTGGCACGCGACCTGCGGTTGCACCGCGACGTCGCGATCAAGGTGCTGCGCGCCGATCTGGCCCGCGACCCGAGTTTCTATCTGCGGTTCCGCCGGGAAGCCCAGAACGCGGCGGCGCTGAACCATCCCGCCATCGTCGCGGTGTACGACACCGGGGAGGCCGAGACGCCGACCGGGCCGCTGCCCTACATCGTGATGGAGTACGTCGACGGGGTGACGCTGCGCGACATCGTGCACACCGAGGGCCCGATGCCCAGCCAGCGCGCCATCGAGGTGATCGCCGACGCCTGCCAGGCACTGAACTTCAGCCACCAGCACGGCATCATCCACCGCGACGTCAAGCCGGCCAACATCATGATCAGCAAGTCCGGTGCGGTGAAGGTGATGGACTTCGGCATCGCCCGGGCGCTGGCCGATGCCGGCAACCCGGTCACCCAGACCGCCGCGGTGATCGGCACCGCGCAGTACCTCTCCCCGGAACAGGCCCGCGGCAACAAGGTGGACGCCCGCTCCGACGTGTACTCGCTGGGGTGTGTGCTCTACGAGATCCTCACCGGTGAGCCGCCTTTCGTCGGTGACTCCCCGGTCGCGGTCGCCTACCAGCATGTCCGGGAGGACCCGGTCCCGCCGTCGGAGAAGAACCCCGCCATCTCCCCGGACCTCGACGCGGTGGTGCTCAAGGCGCTGGCCAAGAACCCCGACAACCGCTACCAGACCGCCGCCGAGATGCGCACGGACCTGGTCAAGGTGCACAGCGGGGAGACCCCGGACGCGCCGAAGATCTTCACCGACGCCGAGCGGACCTCGATGCTCTCGGCGATGCCCTCCTCGGATCGCACCGAGCCGATCGACCCGGTCGGCGGAGCGCATCAGGCCCGCTACGAGGAGCAGCCGCGCACCGGGTCGGTGGCCCGCTGGCTGGTGGCCGTGGCGGTGCTGGCGGTGCTGACCGTGGTGGTCACCGTCGCGATCAACATGGTCGGCGGCGGGCCCCGCGACGTGCAGGTGCCCGATGTCAGCGGCCAGGTCTCCGCCGACGCCATCGCCGAGCTGCAGAACCGCGGCTTCTCCATCCGCACCCAGCAGCAGCCCGACTCCGATGTGCCCCCCGACCATGTCATCAGCACCGACCCCGAGGCCGCCAGCGCCGTGGCCGCCGGTGACGAGATCACGGTCAACGTCTCCACCGGACCTGAGCAGCGCGAGGTGCCCGACGTCTCCGGCCTGACCTACGGGCAGGCGGTCGAAGAACTCACCGACGCCGGCTTCGAACGGTTCCGGCAGACGACGTCGGAGTCCACACCCGAGCAGAAGGACCGGGTGCTCTCCACCCTGCCGCCGGCCAACCAGACCTCGGCGATCACCAACGAGATCACCATCGTGGTGGGTCGCGGCCCGGCCACCGCGATGGTGCCCGACTGCGTCGGGCAGACTCAGCAGACCTGCCAGGAGGTCCTGACCGCCTCGGGGTTCCTCAACACGGTGCCGGTGCAGGTCGACAGCACCAACTCGGCGGGCCTGGTGGTCGGCTTGGAACCTACGTCCGGACAGACCGTTCCCCAGGACACCGTCATCCAGATCCAGGTGTCGCGGGGCAATCAGTTCGTGATGCCGGATCTGTCCGGGATGTTCTGGACCGACGCCGAGCCGCGGCTGCGCGCACTGGGCTGGACGGGAATCCTCGACAAGGGCGCAGACGTGCAGAACAGCGGTGAGCGCACCAACGCGGTGGTGAACCAGAACCCGGCACCGGGCACCGGGGTGAACTACGGCTCGACGATCACGCTGAACTTCGCGTCGTAGCCGCCGCCACCGCTCCGGCGACCTCGTCCTCCAGCCGGCGGACCAGCCCCTCGGTGGGCCGGCTCCCGCAGAACCCCAGCCAGTTGGCCAGCATCCGGTGCCCGCCCTGGGTGAGGATCGACTCCGGGTGGAACTGCACACCGTGGATCGGCAGTTCGACGTGCTGCACGCCCATGATCACCCCACCGTCCGTGTTGGCGGTGACCTCGAGTTCGGCCGGCACCGTGTCGGGCAGGATGGTCAGCGAGTGATAGCGCGTGGCGATGAACGGATCCGGCAGGCCCTTGAGCACGCCGCGGTCGGTGTGGTGCACGGTGCTGGTCTTGCCGTGCAGCAGCTCGGGGGCGCGGTCCACCGTGCCGCCGAAGGCCACGCCGATCGCCTGATGGCCCAGGCACACACCCAGCAGCGGGGTGCGCGCGGCCGCACAGGCGTGGACGAGCGGAATGGAGGCACCGGCGCGCTCCGGGGTGCCCGGTCCGGGACTGAGCAGGACCCCGTCGAATTCGGTGACCGCGGCGGCCACGTCGGCCGCGGTCGCCAGGCGGTCGTCGTCGTTGCGCCACACCTGCACGTCCACCCCGAGCTGACCCAGGTACTGGACCAGGTTGAACACGAAGCTGTCGTAGTTGTCGACGACCAAGACCTGCATCGGCACAGGTTACCGTCCACACCGGCGGACTCAGTAGCCGAGCGGACCCATCGGCCGGGCGTACTCCATCCGGACGGGTTCGGTGTGGCCGACCAGTTCGACATCACCGGCTTCCTCGGTGTAGCCGAGCCCGAACCGGGCCGCGTACCGCTTGTACAGCGTCACCATCGGCGCCGCCGCCAGCGCCTCCTGCATGGCCGCGGCGTCACCGATCGCGGTGATCACGTAGGGCGGGCTGTAGGTGCGGCCGTTGAGCAGCAGCGTGTTGCCCACGCAGCGCGGCGCCGAGGTCGCGATGATCCGTTGGTCCTGCACCTGAATGCCCTCGGCGCCGGCGTTCCACATCGCGTTGAGCACCGCTTCGATGTCCTGCTGGTGCACCACCAGATCGTCGGGGGAGGCGTCGCGCGGAAAGCGGCCCTCGGCGTCGCGCTGCGCATCGGAGAGCGTCACCACCAGGCCCGGGCCGCGCAGCGGGGTCAGCCCGGCGGCCGCGGCC
>NZ_JBSWXU010000258.1:0-3367 GCF_056160785.1 Mycobacterium sp. ABE4_509
ACCCGCAGGAGCCGGTCGACACCGTCGTGCTGCCGGGCGGCCCGGGCACCGAGGCGGCGCGCCGCGACCCGGCGCTGATCGACTGGATCACCGCAGTGTCGCCGAACGCGC
The DNA here is from genome assembly GCF_056160785.1 of Mycobacterium sp. ABE4_509. NCBI lineage: Bacteria > Bacillati > Actinomycetota > Actinomycetes > Mycobacteriales > Mycobacteriaceae > Mycobacterium > Mycobacterium sp. ABE4_509. The sequence continues at coordinate 112 of NZ_JBSWXU010000258.1, forward strand.
GGCGGGTGGTCAGCGTGTGCACTGGTTCGGTGCTGGCCGCCGAGGCCGGGCTGCTGGACGGCTGCGTGGCCACCACGCACTGGGCCTACGCAGCCCAGATGGCCGTCGAATTCCCCGCGGTGACCGTCGATCCCGACCCGATCTTCGTGCGCAGCTCACCGCGGGTGTGGACGGCCGCGGGCGTCACCGCCGGCATCGACCTGGCGTTGTCGTTGGTCGAGGACGACCTCGGCACCGACGCCGCCCAGTCGGTGGCCCGCTACCTGGTGATGTACCTGCGCCGGCCGGGCGGGCAGACCCAGTTCGCCGCCCCGGTGTGGATGCCGCGGGCCCGTCGCCGGCCGATCCGCGAGGTTCAGGAACGTATCGAGGCAGCGCCGGGGGAGGGGCACAGCATCGCCGAGCTGGCCCGCCGCGCCGCGATGAGCCCGCGCCACTTCACCCGGGTGTTCACCGCCGAGGTCGGGGAGGCCCCGGGGTCCTACGTCGAGCGGGTGCGCACCGAGGCGGCGCGTCGTCAGCTCGAGGAGACCGACGACCCGGTCGCCGCGATCGCCGCGCGTTGCGGCTTCGGCTCGTCGGAGACGTTGCGGCGCAACTTCGTCCGTCGCCTCGGAATCTCACCGGACGCCTACCGCAAGACATTCGCCTAGAAGGAGAACACTGTGCCGTCGCTGCAGGTCGCGATCATGCTCTACCCCGGTTTCACCGCCCTGGACCTCATCGGACCCTACGAGAGCCTGCGGTGGCTGCCCGATGCCGAGGTGCGTTTCGTCTGGCACGAGCCGGGCCCGATCGCCGCGGATTCGGGCGTGCTGCTGATCGGAGCCACCCACTCGTTCGCCGAGACACCGTCGCCGGACATCATCTTGATTCCGGGCGGCTTCTCGACGATGGAGCACGCCCGCGACGAGGCGGTGCTCGACTGGGTGCGCCGGGCACATCAGAGTGCGGCGTGGACGACGTCGGTGTGTTCGGGCTCGGTGATCCTGGCCGCCGCGGGGGTGCTCGACGGCAAGCGGGCGACCTCGCACTGGGCCGCGCTGCCGGTGCTGCGGACCTTCGGGGTGCAGCCGGTCGGCGATGAACGGGTGGTGGCCGCCGACGACAGGACTGTCACCGCCGCCGGCGTCTCGGCGGGCATCGACCTGGGGTTGTGGCTGGCCGGGCGGATCGCCGGAGAGGACAAGGCCAAGGTGATCCAGCTGTCGATGGAGTACGACCCGCAGCCGCCGTTCGACTCCGGGCACATGTCGAAGGCCTCGGCGGGCACCAAGGCGGCGGCCGCGGCGATGATGGGCAAGCAGATGGCCACCCCGGCGGCGTTGAGCGCGTCGGCGGGCCTGCTCTGGGACGCCGCGTTGGAGCGGATCCGTCGCCGCCGTCGCCGCTGACTGCGAATCGGGCGCGCAACGCGACGCCACGGGTGCCTGAACGCGCCGGATTCACGATCAGTAGCGTCGGCGGCGTGAATTTGGCTTACGACGATCGCGGCTCAGGGGACCCGGTGCTGTTCATCGCAGGTCGGGGCGGCGCCGGCCGCACCTGGCACCTGCACCAGGTTCCCGCACTGACCCGCGCCGGCTATCGATGTGTGACCTTCGACAACCGCGGCATCGGCGCCACCGAGAACGCCGGCGGCTTCACCATCGAGACGATGGTCGCCGACACCGTCGAGCTGATCGAGACGCTCGGGCTGGGGCCGGTGCGCATCGTGGCGGTGTCGATGGGCTCCTACATCGCCCAGGAACTGATGGTGGCCCGCCCCGAGTTGGTGCGCTCGGCGGTGCTGATGGCCACCCGCGGGCGCCACGACCGGGCCCGGGAGGCCTTCTTTGCCGGCGAGTTGGCGCTGGCCCGCGCCGGCGTGCAGCTACCGGTCGAATACGAAGCCAAAATGCGCCTGCTGGAGAGCTTTTCACCCAAGACGCTCAACGACGACAAAGCGGTGCGGGACTGGATCGACATGTTCACCATGTGGCCGCAGAAGTCGACCCCGGGCATGCAGGCCCAGCTGTCGATCGCCCCGCACACCAGCCGGCTGCCGGCTTACCGGAGTGTGACCACCCCGGCCCTGGTCATAGGGTTCGCCGACGACATCGTGCTGCCGTCGCACCTGTCCCGCGAGGTCGCCAACGCGCTGCCCAACGCGCGTTTCCTGGAGATCCCCGGCACCGGTCACCTCGGTTTCATCGAGAAGCCCGACGCCGTCAACACCGCGATCCTCAATTTCTTCGCCGATAGTCTGTAGTGGTGAACCCCTCGACGGCGCAGGCCCGGGTGGTCGTCGACGAACTGATCCGCGGCGGCGTCCGAGACGTCGTGCTGTGCCCGGGGTCGCGCAACGCCCCGCTGGCGTTCGCGCTGCACGACGCCGACCGGGCGGGGCGGCTGCGCCTGCACGTCCGCATCGACGAACGCACCGCCGGCTTCCTGGCGATCGGGCTGGCCCAGGGCGGCGGGGCGCAGCGGGCACCGGTGTGCGTGGCGATGACGTCGGGCACCGCGGTGGCCAACCTCGGTCCCGCCGTGGTGGAGGCGAACTACGCCCGGGTGCCGCTGATCGTGCTCAGCGCCAACCGGCCCTACGAGCTGCTGGGCACCGGCGCCAACCAGACCTTCGAGCAGCTGGGCTACTTCGGCACCCAGGTGCGCGCCAACATCAGCCTCGGGCTGGCGCAGGACTCGAGGGATTCCGAGGGCATGGCCGCGCTCAACGCCCAGTGGCGGTCGGCGACCTGCCGGGTGTTGGTGGCCGCCACCGGATCCCGTAGCGCCAACGCCGGCCCGGTGCAGTTCGACATCCCGCTGCGCGAACCGCTGGTGCCCGACGCCAGCCACGACGGGCCGTACGCGCCGGACGGCCGCCCGGACGGCCGGCCGTGGACCTACACCCCGCCGGTCACGTTCGACCAGCCCCTCGACGTCGACCTGACACCCGACACCGTCGTCATCGCCGGGCACGGCGCCGGCGTGCAGCCCGGCCTCGCGCACCTGCCGACGGTCGCCGAGCCCACCGCCCCGCACGCCGAGAACCCGCTGCACCCGCTGGCGTTGCCGCTGCTGCGGCCCAAGCAGGTGATCATGCTCGGCCGGCCCACGCTGCACCGCCCGGTCTCGGCGCTGCTGGCCGACCCGTCGGTGCCGGTGTTCGCGCTGACCACCGGGCCGCGCTGGCCCGACGTGTCGGGCAACTCGCAGGCCACCGGCACCCGGGCGGTCACCTCCGGCGCGCCGTCGCCGGACTGGTTGCGCC
>NZ_JBSWXU010000259.1:0-3158 GCF_056160785.1 Mycobacterium sp. ABE4_509
CCCACACCCCGGTGGCCTGCAGCATCAACTGAGAACGGATCAAACCAACCCGACTCAAGAACCGGGTGGACTCAGTAACGGGGACTCGCCAGCGCGATCGTCCTCGCGCTCGCCTTGTTGATCGCCCTGAGCCCCTGATGTTTTCGGTTTCCGGCGCGCCGTCCGTGGTCGCAGGCCTTTGCCGATTCAATAGACTGGCCTGAGGTACCTTTCTTGATCACCCGATCTCTAGACTCGAACGGGCGAAGTAGGGCACTATTGGCGAGGTGGAAGCCCGCACCCATTGCGTTCGTGAGCACCTTGAACAGCCGGATCACCCCAGCCGGCAACTAATCGATGACAACGTCGGATCCAACGGTGATCAATCAACCCGGCATCCGTCTTTACCGCCTACGCGATTGTTACCCATCCCGTAGCAGTGGAATTCCAACGGGGAGGAAGTGATGGCGCGCAGGGTTTCTTGAGTTTCGAATGTGAGAAGGATGTTGGCCGCGCGCTAGTTGACCGCAACAGCTGGGTGGTGCCAGGCGGAGAATCTGCTGGCTTCATCGACGCTATTGAGTTCGGCAAGCGAAAAATGCGGGGTGTCGTGGCAGCTCAGCGTCGGATTGACAGCCAGCTCGCGGGAGCCGGTGTCAAGGTGGTTCTCGTCGGTCAGTTCACCTGCAGCAGTCGGCGGGCGAGCTACGAGATTGCCAAGAGCAAGGCGCTGGGTCATTGCCTGCTCGGCATCGACATCAGCAAGATCAGGGATTGGAGCAATCAGAGCACCGACTGTTATGGCAAGCGTTTTCCAAGCTTCACCTACATGTTTCAAAGTGGTATTGAGACGGCTCCGGCTGCATCGGGTCAGCGAAACGTAAACGCGAGCCTACGGGTGTGGCTGACTTGCCCATCGAAACCGGGAGACTGGTAGCTATGAATAAGCCCGCAACGCAGTGCAGGTTCGCTTCTCCTAGGCAAACGGGAGGGCGCCGTTCTCAAACTGGAGAGGCTCCGCCACCGAACCACCGAGTGCGGCGTGAGGATCGGGGCCCCGCGCAGAATCATGACAATGCAACAACCTACTTGTGTGAATTTCACGGGGGTCCGGCGTGACCACAGTTTATTCCATTGAAGTTTTTCATTGTGATCGTGATCGCTGGGTTTCCGAACTCGGTGTTGCTGTGGCCCAGGAACTTCGGGAGATCGGGCTCCACCGGACCGTGGAGGTACGGGTTAGTGAGTCCAGCCCCACAACGACAGGCCCCACCATCGGCACGTACTTCGGCAGCCCGACTGCAGCCGCTGACGCGACCCTGGGTGCCCGTATCTCAGCTGCGCTGGCGTGCGGGACCGTTGTCATTCCAGTCGTCGAGACGTTGACGCAGTTCACTGCCAGTGTTCATCCGACGTTGGCGTTTGCGAACGGCTTCGAGTGGAGCACCGATGACGCTGCACGGAAACTAGCGCGGATTGTCCTAGAAAACCTTGGGATTGAAGATCGGGACCGCCGTGTCTTCATCAGCCACAAGCGCGACGACGGGCTTGGTGCCGCTGAGCAATTGCATGACCACCTCACCCACGCTGGGTTTCGCCCCTTCGTTGACCGCTTTGCCATTAGGACCGGTGACGGTGTCCAGCAGGCCATTGCGGACGCTCTCGAGGACCACGCCTTCCTTCTTCTTCTCGAGACGCCCCTCGCTCACACGTCAGATTGGGTGTTCGACGAAGTGGACTATGCCCTCAGCCACACCATGGGTGTGCTAATTCTTCGATGGCCCGGATCTCCACAACCTGTGCCAGGCAGCCCGGGGATACCCCGCCTCCAGATGCTGGACAGGGAACTGGTCAAAGACCACCACAATTTCGATGTCTTCACCAAACCGGCACTCGACAGAATCGTGGCCGCCGTCGAGGAAAGCCACGCCCAAGGTCTGGTCCGACGGCGGCGAATGCTCGTGCAGAGCATCCAAGACGCCGCTGAAGCCTCGGGCTGCACATCGTGCATTCCCCTGCAAGATTGGAGGTTATGGGTTGAACACTTGAGCGGCCCGACGATCGTTGGAATTACACCTCGCTTACCCACGGCGGCCGATCTGCAGCAACTTGATCTTGCGCGGGGGAGTGCCATTGGCACGTCGTCGGCTCTGCTCGTGCACAGTGCCCGAAACCTTCGACCAGCGCTGCGTGAACATCTGGAATGGGTAACGGGACCGCGCGACCTGGCGTTGTCACCCGAGAACGCCATAGGAGGATGGTGGTAGGACATGCCTATAGCATTCGCGCCGATGCTGGCACGACGCCCTCGAAAAGAATCCATTTTTGTTTCGGCCAGCATTCCGGATCCCGCTGAATGGGACGGCGAGTTCGACGCTCTCGAAATCACCGATGCTGTCGTGGCCGCGGCCCGCGCCTTCCTGACTGCGGGCTTTCGGCTAGTAACAGCGGCACATCCCACCATCGCCCCGCTCATGCTCTACGTTGCGGCCGAGTTCCCTTCTGAGGAAACTGATCGCGTTGTCATCTACCAGTCACGATTCTTCGCCGATGACCTGCCCGCGGCGACCCAGCGGTTCGAGGAAGAACGTGTAGGCCACATCATCTGGACACCTGAAGCCACGAAGGACCCGACGCGCGCACGGGCGGAAAGCCTCGCTCTGATGCGCGGCCAGATGCTTCACGAGACAGATCCGATTGCGGCATGCTTCATCGGTGGCATGGAGGGAATCGAAGATGAACACCGTCTGTTCACAGAAATGTTTCCGGGACGTCCGACCTATCCCGTTGGGCGCCCCGGCGGCGAGGCCCGCGGCCTCGTGCAAGAGCGGGACACGCCACTGACCCGCCGACTGGCAACGGACAATACATATCCGGCGTTATGGCGCGCAGTGGTGGGCGAACTGGAAGCGATCCAATAGCTTCGATGTTCAATGGGTGAACGCTGGCGGCGGCGTTGGCGGACGCGAGATGATCCAAAGCCTGGCTGAGAGGGTGCGCAAGCCTTGCCGCGGATTTTCGCAGCGTTAGGTGGGTCGATACTGAGCCGAGCAGTCGCCGCGCCGCTCCTACATCAGGTGCCGCCACCCTAGTGGTCCGTCTGCGTTTTGATCTGGTGGAGGGTGGCGCGGCCGCGTTGGACTTTGGTGATGATGTCTTGGGCGGGGGCCTTCCAGATG
>NZ_JBSWXU010000260.1:0-3151 GCF_056160785.1 Mycobacterium sp. ABE4_509
CCTCCGGCGGGGACAGCGTGGTGGCCGCCGTCGGGAACCGGCCCGCCGTGGTGGTGGCCACCCCGGGTGTGGAACCGGTTGCCGAGGGCGGCTACGGCGCGGCGCTGCTGCTCGACGGCTGGGCTCTGCTGGGCCGGCAGGACCTGCGCGCCGCCGAGGACGCTCTGAGGCGGTGGATGGGCGCGGTGGCGCTGGTGCGCGGCCATGCCGACGGCGGTGTGGTCGCCGTGGTCGCCGAATCCGTCATCCCCACCGTGCAGGCGCTCATCCGGTGGGATCCGGTCGGGCACGCCGAGGCCGAACTGGACGCCCGCGGCGAGGTGGGCCTACCGCCGGCGGTGCACATGGCCGCGATCGACGGCACCCCGGACGCGGTGGACGCGCTGCTGGCGCTGACCGAACTCCCCGACGGTGCCGAGGTGCTCGGGCCCGTCGACCTGCCTGCCGCTGCCCGCAGGCCGGCCGGCGTGGCCGGCGACCACCCGGTGATCCGGATGCTGGTCCGGGTGCCGCGATCGGGCGGCCACGCCCTGGCGACGGCGTTACGCCGGGCCACCGCGGCCTCCAGCGCGCGCCACGACCACGAGCCGGTTCGTGTGCAGATCGATCCTCTGCACATAGGGTGATTCGCGACACCCGCCGGGAGTCGGACAGGAGGGGCGATGGCTCGGCTGATCAGATGGCTCATCACCCTGGCGGTCATCGCACTGGGGGTGCTGTGGCCGTGGCTGTTCCAGGGCGGCTCCACCTCCTCGGCGGTCTCCGATCCGGTGGTGTTCGAGAACTTCGACGTCGACATCGTGGTCGACGCCGAGGGCACCATGTCCGCGGTGGAGACCATCACCGCGGAGTTCCCCAGCGGGCGCCACGGGCTCTTCCGCTACTGGGACGTCGCCAACCCCAACGATCCACATGTGCGGCAGCGCCCGGAGGTCACCTCGGTGCAGCTCGACGGGGGACCGGTGCCCGTCCAGATGTTGTGGGAGGACGGTGAGCGGTTCCGGGTCGCCAAGATCGGTGATCCGGACCGGACGCTGAGCTCGGGCACCCACGTCTTCGAGATCCGCTACACCGTGCCCGGTGTGCTCGACCCGGGCACCACCGGCGCAGACCGGCAGTTCGCCGATTCGGCCGGCGAGGTGGCCGAATCGCCGTCGGTCTTCTACTGGAACGTCATCGCGCCGTCCTGGAACAACGTCATCCGCTCCGCGGACATCTCCATCGAACTGCCCGGCGAGGTCGCCGGCGCGCAGTGCTCGGTGGGCACCGGGGTCGGGCGCAGCTGCGACCGGCTGACCACCGACGGGCGCCGGGTGGAGTTGTCGGCCCAGAACCTCCAGCCGCGCACGCCGGTGACGGTGCGCGCCGGGGTCGACGTCGCGACGCCGCCGCGGACAACCCTGCCGTGGTCCTACAGCTGGGACCGGGTGCTGGGCCAGTCGGTGGGTGCCGTGGTGGGCATCGGCGTGCTCACCGTGCTGCTGGCGATCGGGGCGCTGATGTGGCTGCGCGCTGTCACCGAGCGCAGCCCGGGATTCCCGCTGCAGTACGCGCCCCCACCCGGGCTGGGCCCGGTGCAGGTCGAGTACATCCGCACCGAGTCGGTGCCCAGGCGCGGGCTCACCGCCACGCTGTTCTACCTGGCCGAACGCGGACTGATCACGTTGGAGCAACTCGACGAAAAGCGGTGGCGGATCCGCGGCGTCGGCCAGACGCGCGACTGGTACGACGTGGATCCGGTCAGTGCCAAGGTCGGCCGGCGGCTCAAGGTCGATGCGCCGGGCAAGGAATTCGAGGCCAAGAAGAGCGTCAAATCCGGGGAGCGCCTCGACAAGGCCAAGGACGACATGACCGACGCGGTCGAAGAGTGGGCGCTGTCCTCCGGCCTGCTGGTCAAGCGCAAGAAGGAACTGTGGCTGCGCGCCGCCAACGCACTGGCGTTCGTGCTGATGCTCTGCGGGTTCTTCTCCTGGGGTCCGCCGTTCACGCTGTGGGCGGTGCCGTTCGCGGTGTTCTTCGTGCTGTCCGCGGCGTGCTGGCGCGACGGGGTCGGAACCCGGCGCACCCCGGCCGGGCGCGAGATGTGGTCGCGGGTGGGTGGCTTCCACCGGGTGCTGGCCACCGATTCCGCCGAGAGCCGATTCGATTTCGGTGCCCGCAAGGACCTCTACACGGCCTACATCCCGTTCGCCGTCGCCGCCGGCTCGGCGGCGCTGTGGGCCCAGAAGTACCAGGAGACCACCGGTGAGCTTGCGCCGCAGCCGGGTTGGTACGGAACATCGAGCTCGTCGAGCTCGGCCGGATGGTTCGGTTCGACCGGCGGGGACTTCGACAGCTTCGAATCGGCGCTGTCGTCGTCGATCGGCGCCTACACCGCCTCGCAGTCCTCGTCGTCGTCGGGCGGCGGTTCCAGCAGTGGTGGCGGCGGAGGCGGCGGCGGAGGAGGAGGTGGCGGGTCATGGTGACCTTCCTGCTGGTCGTCATCCTGGTGGTGGCGGTCGCTGTGCTGATCGGATTCGTGTTGGGCTACAACAAAATCCGTTCCGCAGAGGTCCGGGTGGCCGAGGCGCTGTCCGGGATCGACGTCGAGCTGACCCGGCGTGCGTCGCTGATACCCAGCCTGATCCACACCGTGGCGACGTTCGCCACCCACGAGAAGGCCGTCCTCGACCACGTCACCGACGCCACGGCGGCCCTGACCTCGGCCACCAGCGGGAAATCGGTCCTGCAGCGCAGCGCGGCCGAGAAACAGCTCGACACCGCGCTGGCGCCGGTACTGGCGCTGGGACGGACCTACCCCCAGCTGAATTCGTCGAACAACTTTCTCGACCTGCAGCGCAATCTCGCCGACACCGAGGACAAGCTGGCCTTCGCCCGCCAGTACTACAACGACAGCGTCGCCAGCCTCAACAAGCTGCTCACCACGATCCCGTGGCTGCTGGTCGCCCCGCTGACCGGGGTGGGCGAGAAGGAGTACTACCAGACGCCTCGTTGACGCTCCCTAGACTGGCGCGGTGCGTCTCGTCTTCGCCGGCACGCCTGAACCGGCTCTGCCCTCCCTGCGCCTGCTGATCGAATCACCGCGGCACGACGTCGTCGGCGTGCTCACGCGGCCCGACGCGGCAGCCGGCCGGCGGGGGCGACCGGCCCC
>NZ_JBSWXU010000261.1:0-3107 GCF_056160785.1 Mycobacterium sp. ABE4_509
GCCGCGGGCCTGGCGGAGGACACGCTGGCCGCCGCGCACTCGACTCTGGCGATACTCGGCGAGGCACTCGGCGCGACCCCGGCCCGCCGGATTTCCTCGGCCGGGCAGACACATTGGATCGACGTGCGCGGACTGGCCGCCGAAGCCGGCGTCGCCGAAGCCGTCAGCGCCGCGCTGCGCGAAACCCCGGGCGTGACCACCGCACACATCAACGCCCCGACCGCGCGTGTCGTCGTCACCGTCACCCGCACCGGACCCAGCGCAACCCACCTGGCCGGCGTCGTCGCCGCGGCCGAAAAGCGCTGCGGGGTGGGACGCGAAGTGCCGGCCTCGTTGCCCGGCGACGACCCCCTGCTGGCCGGCCGGGTGTCCGCCGCGGTGGTGTCGGGTGTGGGCCTGGGCGCCGCGACGCTGGGCAGCATGCTGCCGTTGGGGGGCATCCCCCGGCTGGTGTCGACTCCGGTGGCGCTGGCCGATCACCTTCCGAGCGTGCGCCGCGGCATCGAGAGCCGCCTCGGTGTCGAAGGCGCCGATCTGCTATTCGCACTGCTCAACTCGGCGACCGGCGCACTGGGCTCCGCTCCGGCGACCCTGGTGGCCGGCACCGCGACCCGCGCCATGCAGACCGCCGAAGCCCTCAACGGCCGGCGAGCGTGGCAGCGGATGGAACCTCATCTGAGCGAACAGGCCGCCAAGTCCGGAGATGTCCTGACCGCCCGCCCACCACGCCGGCACGGCCGCACCGGGGCGAAGTACGCGACTGCCTCGATCGGCGTCGGTCTCGCGTCCGGTGCCGTGATCGGTGGATTCGCCGGAGCACAGACCGGTGGGGCCGCCGCCCAGGTTTCGGTTCCGAAAGCTGTTCGCACCGTGCGGGAGTCGTTCTGCTGCGCGGTCAGCCGCGGTCTGGCCAACCGGCACGGCGCACTGGTGCTGCACCCGCAGTCGCTGCGCTGGCTCGCCGAGGTCGACACCGTGGTGATCGACCCGCGGATCCTCTACACCGACTCCTACACCGTCAGCCGGGTGCGGGGCCTGCGCGGGAAGTCCAGGCGAGCCGCGGCCTGGGCCGCGGCCAACGCGGCGCTCGAGGCCGGTGAGCTCTCCCCCGGCTGGAATCCGCTGTCGTCGGTCGCCGGCGGCGGCGACACCGGTGAGGCGCTCGTCACCGCGGTACGTGATCCGCTCGCCGCCGCGGTGGTGACCGAGGCGCGCCGGGCCGGCGCACGGGTCGTCGGGATCTACGACGACGGGTTGCACTCCCTCAAGACCGGGTTCGACGAACTGCGGACCCACCGGGGCTCGCTGGACGACACCCTGGCCGACACCGTGGCCGGACTTCGCACCGGCGGGGCGACGGTGGCGTTGCTGTCCACGTCCGGGCAGCAGGCCGCGCTCGACGCCGACCTGGCGATCGGGGTCCTGCGCGACACTGCCGCGCCGCTGTGGGGCGCCGACGTCCTGGTGCCCGATCTGGCCGCCGCCTGGCGGATGCTGCGCACCCTGCCCGCGTCGCGCGCCGCTGCCGCGGCGGGGGTGTCGCTGTCTGCGGGCAGCTCGGTGCTCGGTGCACTGATGCTGATCCCGGATGTGCCGGGAAGCGGCCCGGCGTCGGTCGACCTGACCGCCGCCTGGGGGGTGTGGCGGGGATTCGACATCGGCCGCAAGGTGTTCGACGAACAGCTGCCGCACCCGGAGGCGGGCCACGACTGGTACGCGCTGCCCATCGAGGAAGTGGCCCGGTTGCTGCCCCGACCGGCCGAGCTCGCCCCCGAAGCCGGGACGGCCTGGGCCGCTGTCACCGCGTCGGCGCCCGCGCAACTGGCGGTGCACGGCTACCGGGCGGTACGCGACTACATCGGTGCGGTCCGCGGGGACCTGGCCGATCCGATGACCCCGATCCTGGCCACCGGGGCCGCCGCGAGCGCGCTGCTGGGCTCACCGTTGGACGCGGTGCTGGTCGGCAGCGTGCTGGTCGGCAACGCCGCGATCTCCGCTCAACAGACCCTGCACGCCCGCCAGATTCTCGACCGGCTGCTGGCCGTGCAGGAACCTCCCGCGCGCGTCGCGGTCGCCGACGGATTCGGTGAGGTCGCCTCGGCGGCGCTACGGCCCGGCGACCTGATCGAGGTGCGCTCCGGGGAGGTGGTCCCGGCCGACGCCAGGCTGGTCGGCGCCGAGGGTGCCGAGGTCGACGAATCATCGCTGACCGGCGAGTCGCTGCCGGTGGCCAAGGACACCGAGCCGACACCGGGGGTGACCCTGGCCGAGCGCACCGGAATGCTCTACGCCGGAACGACGATGGTGGCCGGGCGGGCCCGGGGAATCGTGGTCGCCGCCGGCCCCGCCACCCAGGCACGCCGGGCGCTGGCGATGTCGCCGGCCAAGAAACACGAGGTCGGGCTGTCGGCCCAACTCGGCGCGATCACCCGCAAGGCGCTGCCGTGGAGCCTCGCCGGCGGCGGGCTGGTCGGGGTGCTGTCGCTGCTGCGCGGCACGCCGATCCGCGACGCCGCGTCGGGCACCGTGGGAATCTCGGTGGCCGCGGTACCCGAGGGGCTGCCGCTGGTGGTCACGCTCGCGCAGTCGGCCTCGGCGCGCCAGCTGACCGGATCCTCGGTGCTGATCCGCAACCCCAAGGCCATCGAGGCCTTCGCCCGGGTGCAGGCCGTCTGTTTCGACAAGACGGGCACGTTGTCGGAGAACCGGTTGCGGGTGACCGCGATACACCCCCTCGACGGGGTCAGCGCGGACGACGTGCTGGCGGCCGCCGCCCGCACGATGCCCGCCGGAGCCACCGTCGAACACGCCACCGACCAGGCGGTGCGTGATGCCGCCACCGAGCGCGGTCTGCCCCTCGACGACTGCGATGCGCTGCTGCCGTTCCAGTCCGACCGGCCGTTCGCCGCGGCGCTCATCGGCAACCGCATCGTGCTCAAGGGCGCCCCCGAGGTTCTGGTACCCGGCGACAGCCCGGCCGGTCCCGTGCTCGACGAGATGGCCGCCCAGGGGCTGCGGGTGCTCGCGGTGGCCGCAAGGGAGATCACCGCGGCGCAGGCCGCCGTGGCGGTGGCCGACCCCGCGGCGTTCGAGGCGCTGTGCCGCAC
>NZ_JBSWXU010000262.1:0-3106 GCF_056160785.1 Mycobacterium sp. ABE4_509
GCTGATCGGCGGCCGCGGCGCCGCACCTGCGGCGTGCGCGGCGCTGCACCGGCTCGTCGCCGGGACCGACCTCCCGGTGGTCGAGACCTTCCAGGCCGCCGGCGCCATCTCCCGCGAACTCGAGCACCACTACCTGGGCCGGGTCGGGTTGTTCCACAACCAGCCGGGCGACCGGGTGCTGATGCGTGCGGATCTGGTGCTGGCCGTCGGCTACGACCCGGTCGAGTACGACCCGGCGCTGTGGAACGACGACCTCGCCCGCACCGTCGTGCATCTCGACTCCGGGGTCGCCGCGGTCGACGGGCACTACCTGCCGGCCGTCGAACTGCGCGGCGACATCGCGGCCACCCTGGACGCGCTGGGCGCGGCGCTCGGCCACGTGCGCCTGGACGCCGCGGTCAACGCGCACAACGCGGCCGACCGCGACGAACTGCGCCGCATCGACGAGGACGCCCGCGCACACCCCGAATCCGCAGCCGGGTGCAACCCGGCGGCGGTCGTGCTGACGCTGCGCGAGCATCTGGACGACGACGCCACGGTGGCCTGTGACATCGGGTCGGTGTACATCTACATGGCCCGGCATTTCCGGGTCTATCAGCCGCGCAGGTTGCTGTTCTCCAACGGCCAGCAGACCCTCGGTGTCGCGCTGCCCTGGGCGATGGCCGCGGCGATCGTGCGGCCGGGGACCCAGTGCGTGTCGATCTCCGGTGACGGCGGCTTCCTGTTCTCGGCCCAGGAGCTCGAAACCGCCAACCGGCTCGGACTGTCGTTCACCCACGTGATCCTGCGGGACAACTCCTACGACATGGTGGGCTTCCAGGAGGAACTCAAGTACGGCCGCCGCTCCGGGGTTGAACTCGGCGACTACGACGTCGAGAAGTTCGCCGCCGCCTTCGGCGCTCGGGGACGCCGGGTCGCCTCGATGGCCGAGTTCGGCGCCGCGCTGGCCGAGGCGCTGCGCGAACCCGGCCGCACGATCATCGACGTCCCGGTCGACTACCGGCGCAACACCGAGCTGGCCGGCGAACTGATCGACGACGCGTTCCACTGATGAGCCAGAACCCCGTCGAGCGGCTCATCCATGTCGCCCAGTCCGCCCTCGAACATCTCCGGGGCCGCGGCGACGAACCGCACGTGGTGTACCAGACGTCGACGATCTCGGCGTTGCTCAACGGTGTCTACGAAGGCGACGTGACCGTGGCGGAGCTGCTCGACCAGGGCGACTTCGGGCTCGGCACGTTCAACAGCCTCGACGGCGAGATGATCATCCTGGACCGAACCTGTTACCGGCTGCGCGCCGACGGCAGCGCCGAGGTCGTCGACGGCGCACAGCGGACACCCTTTGCGGTGGTGACCACCTTCCGGCCGCAGACCGTCGTCGAGATCGACGCGCCGACCACCCGTGCGGATCTCAGCGAGCTGGTCGCCGCGCACGTCGTCAGCTCCAACCTCATGCATGCGGTGCGGGTCACCGGCGAGTTCGCCGAGGTGCACACGCGCACCGTCGAACGCCAGGACCGGCCGTTCCCGCCGCTGGTCGAAGCGACACAGGGGCAGGCCGAGGCGGTCCACCACGATGTCGCCGGGACCCTGGCAGGCTTCGTGACCCCGGACTTCGAACAGGGCATCTCGGTGGCCGGCTACCACCTGCACTTCCTGGCCGCCGACGGCCGCCGCGGCGGGCATGCCCTGGATTTCACCCTCACCCGCGGTGTTCTGGCCATCGACACCGCCAGTGATCTGCGCCTGAGCCTGCCGACATCGGGACCTTTCCTGACCGCTGCGCTGGGCGACGAAGACCTCGACGCCCAGATCCGCGCGGCCGAGGGCGGCGACGACTGAAGCGCGGCGCCCGAGCGGGCCTCAGGCGCCGGCGGCCGGGATCCGGCAGGCCGCCAGGGTCTCCGGGCTCGCGTCGGCCACCACCCGGGTGCCGTGGGCCTGCGGTCGCACACCGCGTTCGTAGTCGGCGCCGGTCACCGGGGCCGACCTGGCGAGGGCCTGGTTCTCCTCGTCGGTGAAGGCCCGCCCCCGGGACAGGAAACGCATCCCCTCGGGGGCTTCGAGGCTGAACCCGCCGCCGCGGCCGGGGACGACGTCGATGACCAGCTGGGTGTGCTTCCACGCGTCGAACTGCGGGCCCGAGATCCACACCGGAACCCCGTCGCCGACGTCGAGGACGGCCAGCAGGACGTCGCGGTCACCGACCAGGAAGTCCCCGTCGGGGTAGCACATCGGCGACGACCCGTCGCAGCAGCCGCCCGACTGATGGAACATCAGTGCCCCGTGCCGCTGCTGCAGCGTGCGCAGCAACTCCGCGGCGGCCTCGGTCACCAGTGCCTGATTGGGGGCGTCCATGCCGCCCCGAATGTCACCCGCCATGACACTCATTGTGGCCCGCCGGCCCGGCCCGCGCCCCGGCCTTTCGGATAGTGCGCCGGAGCCGGAACCAAAGCGGGGACACGGACGACTATTCGGGTGCAGGTGCTCGCACGAAGGGATGCCATGTTCACACTCGACGCCACGCCGGCGAAGTTCGTCGTGCTGTTGGTGCTGTTCGCCTGGTGCACGCTGTGGTGCGGCTATGAGCTCACCCGACGCCAGGACCGCACGCAGCGGGTCTCCAACATCGCGCACCTGGCGATGGCCGTGGTGATGCTGCTGATGGTGGCCGGATCGACCTGGGCCGGTCTCACTGCGGTGGTGCCCACCGCCGTGCTGGTCGGGTTCTTCGGGGTGGCCACGGCCTGGTTCGTCGGGTTGGCGGTCGCCGGGTTCCGGGTATCCGACCGCCGCGCCGGGTGGCATTTCAGCGGGCACGCGGCGATGTTCGCCGCGATGACCTGGCATCTGGCCGCGATGGCGGTGAAGGGCGGTCACGGCGGGCACAGCCAGGGCGGCCACAACCATGGCGGGACGGCGCACGGAGCGATGGATCACGGGGCGATGGCCCCACCGGCCGGCGCCGGACAGGGGATGACCCAGGCCGTCCAGCCCGGTGGCGTGCTGTGGCTGTTCGCACTGGCCGGGCTGCCGTTGATGGCCTACCTGCTGGTGGCGGCCGTGGCCGCGGTGCGCAATCTGGTGCGGCACCCGGCCCCGGCGG
>NZ_JBSWXU010000263.1:0-3093 GCF_056160785.1 Mycobacterium sp. ABE4_509
CCCTGGCGGTGACCGGCGCGACCGCCGGCGGTGCGCTGGCGGCCGCCGTCATAGCCCGCATCCGCGCCCGACACCGGGCCACGACGGGGCCTTGCGCCGACGCCAGTTCTGACGGGGTAACGTCCACCGGCCGCAATGCCATTGGCTACTGACAAATTCCTTCCCGGCAGAACCCGGCCGCGCGCCTGAACTTTCGCCCGCCACATGGTGTGAAGGGCAGGGACCGGTGGCTGAGCGCGCGATGTAGTCCAGGTGACCAGCAAACGCTACAGCCGACCCGTGACGGGTCGGCAACAGTTGCCGGGGAAAATTTCGGCCGATCGCCGGCCAACGGTTTCGCCAGAGCTGGGCCACTATTAGCTACGGTACCGTTAGTATTTGCTTAAGCGCACCGCAGCCCCGCAGTGCGAGGTGTAACCGGCGGTCCCGCCAAGCTCAGTGCCGGCGGTACCGCAGTGGGAGCCGGGTGAAGTTTTGCCTGGTTTGCACTTGGTTGTACAAGGAACTGTCGCTACGATGATCAGCAAATACGCCGCCCCGGATTCCCGCTCATCTTCACGTGGAGGTCACACCCATGAGCAATACGTTCGCCGCTCGCCTCAACCGGCTCTTCGATACCGTCTACCCGCCCGGACGCGGTCCGCACACCTCAGCTGAGGTGATCGCCGCACTCAAGGCCGAGGGGGTCACGATGTCGGCGCCATACCTCTCCCAGCTGCGCTCGGGCAACCGAACCAACCCGTCGGCGACCACGATGGCCGCGCTTGCCAACTTCTTCCGGATCAAGCCTGCCTACTTCACCGACGACGAGTACTACGAGAAGCTCGACAAGGAGCTCACGCTGCTGGCAGGCATGCGCGACGAGGGCGTTCGCCGAATTGCAGCCCGGACGGTCGGGTTGTCAGCCGAAGCCAAGCAGGATCTCGTCGTAAAGGTCGACGAACTGCGCCGTCGCGAAAACCTCGCCGATTAGCTTCTCGCGGCGCCGGCACCGGCGTCGGCGAATCAGCCCTCAGACCGACCGCGCACCGCTGTCACCGCGGGCGCACTGCCGGTATTGTCCGGCGATCTCGAGAATCCACTCCCGGTCGGAGTACGTGACCGGTTGACGCAGCCATCCGAGGCCGGGGAACGCGGCTCGGCCCGCGTCTCGCGCATCGCCTCGACCTGCGTGGATCCATTCGGCGACGGCGGCGGCCTGCTCGGTCGGCGGCACGTCGACGGACTCCAGTTCGACCTCCGGATCGGCGCCGTCGGCGTCGTCGGAGTCAGCGGCGTGTCCGGTGGCGGTACCCGCACTGTCGACCCGCCGCAGCGCGCTGTGGGCCGCGGTGGCCTCCAGAAACAGCGCATCGGAGATGAGTGACATCCGCTCGGCGACGCGGAACACCAGAGGTCCGCGCGGACGCACCCCGATTCCCACGTCCGGGTGACGCCGGCCGAGTTCGTCGAGCAGCGGCGCGATGATGCGCAGCTCGCGGCGGGCCCCGAACCAATCCTCGAGGCTGGGCAGCAGCGAGCCCGCGGCTACCACGAGCATCGCGCAGCCCAGCAGGGTGGCGGCGGCGCCGATCCCCACCAGCCGGGTGCCCCCGACCGCGCGCAGCACGAAGAACGCGAGCGCAGCGACGATCAGCACGATCCCGATGGTGAATACGAACAGGGCGCGGCCACGGCGCGTGCGGTTGGAGTGACGTAACCCGGCCCAGACCACCAGGCTCAGCGCCAGCAGCACGTAGAGCAGTGGCAGCAGCCACGGCAGCGCGGTGCCTCCGGAAGCGAGGTTGCGGCGCAGGTACTCCTGCGGTGCCATCTCGGGCTGCTGGCCGGCCGCGAAGAACACGACGAGGCTGATCACAGCGATGACGACGGCCACGCCGTACTGGGCCATGGCGATCCGCCGGAGCGCGCCGGGGCTGCGGCTCGATGAGACCGACGTGATCATCACGCAGCTTCCGGCCGCACAGCCGATCAGCGCGACCTGGCTGAGTCCGACCGAGACGTTGGGCCAGTGCGCCACGGTGTCGATCAGCAGGGTCAGCGGCGGCCAGTTCAGCGCCGCCACCACGCCGAGACTGCCCAGGGCCAGGATCATCGCACTGCTGACCAGTGACTGTTTGTTGACCAGCGCCCAGCCGATGCGCAGACCGGTCGCCAATCCGAGCAGACCGGCGATCACCCAGATGATCAACCAAACGCCTCTCCGAGCCGGACCTGGACGATCGACGAGCGGTCCGAGGGCAGTCGACCCAGACGGTAGATGAGCAGCGCGGCGAAGTCCTCGGCTTCCTGTTCGACGTCCTCACCGCCGGGCCCCATGCAGCCCGTTCGTTGGTTGAGCATGTAGCCGATCAGGTCCGAGGTGGCCAACTCGGTGCTTTCCGCTGCCGCCTGGGCCACCGGGATGCCCTCGTGCCCGAGCACCAGATGGCCGAGTTCGTGGGCGAGCGTGCGGTCCCAGGCGGGCAGGCCACGTTGGATGAGGAAGACATCGCGATCGCTGTACTGGCGCCACTGGCCGCAGACACCGGGAGGGAGATCCGCGGTCTCGATGTCGATCGGTCGACCGCGGCAGTCACCAACGGCCTCGACCAGCCGGATCAGCGAAACCTCACCCTCCCGCGGGGCAAGGTCGAGAACGTCGTTGACGGCGCTGGTCACCCGTCGACTCGCAGGCATACAACCCCCTCTCTGTGCTCCTACTATCCGCTGCTCAGCCTTCTCAGGAGGGCAGTTCCCGTCAGTTCATGAACGTTGTCGTTCCGCCGGCCCGCACCGCGCGGCCCGCTTTGGCCTGGCGGTACCCCACCAGCCCGCCAGCACCGGTGAGCACCAAGATCCCCGCAAGGCCCGGCACCGCCAACGCCGCCACCTGCGAGAGGCCTGCCCCGCGCAGGTAATCGCCGTACCCCGACCGGTAGGACGAGGTCGGGAGACCGGCATTGCTTCCAGCCGTGGCGGGCAGTGGACCGCGCGCCGGCGGCGACCCCGCAGGGGCGGGTCGAGGCCCCGCGGGCACGGCTGCGGCACCACCACCGAATCCGGTTGGTCCGGCCCCGGCCGGCACGGCCCCTCCACCCGGTGCGCCCGCAC
>NZ_JBSWXU010000264.1:0-3027 GCF_056160785.1 Mycobacterium sp. ABE4_509
GGGGGGGGGGGAGGAGGGAGGGGGGGGAGGGGAGGGCGCGGCGGTGCCGACGCACAGGCTGGCAGACTAACTGCGCGGCCTCGACGAGCTGATGGCTCGTTTCGGGCTGTCCGGGGCGTCCTACGGGCACTTCGGCGAGGGCTGCATGCACATGCGCATCGACTTCGACCTGCTCAGCGCCGCCGGAATCCGGGCCTACCGCGAGTTCGTCGAGCAGGCCACCGATCTGGTGGTGTCGCTGGGCGGTTCGGTGTCCGGCGAGCACGGCGACGGCCGGGCCCGCTCGGAGCTGCTGGACCGGATGTACGGCGCGGACGGGCTGGCCCTGATGGCGAGCATGAAGGACATCTGGGATCCGCGCCGGCTGCTCAACCCGGGCGTCGTCGTCGACCCCCCGCCGCTGGACGCCGACATCCGCCAGCAGACCCCGATCGAGCGCACTCCGTTGACGCTGTTCGCCTATCCCGATGACAACGGGGACTTCTCGCAGGCCCAGCGCCGCTGCGTGGGAATCGGGAAGTGTCGCCAGACCAGCGGCGGGGTGATGTGCCCGAGCTATCAGGCCACCCGCGAGGAGCAGCACTCCACCCGTGGGCGGGCGCACCTGCTGTGGGAGATGCTCGCCGGCGAGGTGGTGACCGACGGCTGGCGTTCCACCGAGGTGCGCGACGCGCTGGACCTGTGCCTGTCCTGCAAGGGCTGCCTGTCGGACTGCCCGGTGAACGTCGACATGGCCACCTACAAGGCGGAGTTCACCCACCACCACTATGCGGGCAGGCCGTGGGCGCGCCCGCTGTCGCACTGGTCGATGGGCTGGCTGCCGCTGTGGTCGCGGGTGGCGGCCCGAGCGCCACGGCTGGCTAACCGGCTGGCCCGCGGCTCGCTGGTGAAACGCCTCGGCGGCATCGCCGACGAACGCGAGATCCCGCCGTTCGCCGAGCAGACGTTCACGGCGTGGTTCGCCGCGCGGCCGGTCGCGCCGGGACCCCGCGGGCAGGTGTTGCTGTGGCCGGACAGCTTCACCAATCACCTTGCCCCGCAGGTGGGCCGGGCCGCGGTCGAGGTCCTCGAAGCGGCCGGCTACCAGGTGGCGCTTCCGGACGGTCCGGTGTGCTGCGGGTTGACCTGGATCTCGACCGGGCAGCTCGTCGCGGCGCGCAGGCGGCTGGAGGCTTCGCTGAAAACGCTGGCGCCGCACCTGGATGCCGGCACCCCGATCGTCGGACTCGAGCCCAGCTGCACCGCGGTACTGCGCCGCGACGCCCACGAACTGCTCCCCGGCAACGACCTCGCCGGTCGCGCCGCCCAGCAGACCCGGACGTTCGCCGAGTTCGTGCTCGCCTCCGGCTGGCAGCCGCCGCAGCTGGATGCCGCGGCACTGGTGCAGACGCACTGCCACCAGCATGCGGTGCTCGGCTTCGACGCCGACCGCGCGTTGATGGCCAAGGCCGGGATCGCCGCCGAGGTACCGGATTCGGGATGCTGCGGACTGGCCGGCAACTTCGGCTTCGAACGCGGCCACTACGAGGTGTCGCAACAGGTGGGGGAGCGGGTACTGCTGCCGGCGGTGCGCGAGGCCGCCGAGTCCACCGCGATCGTCGCCGACGGGTTCAGCTGCCGCACCCAGATCGCCCAGGGGACACCGCGGCACGCGGTGCACCTGGCCGAACTGCTGGCCCAGGGGCTGGGCGACTAGGTGGCTCAGCGCTCCATCAACTGCTGGCCGGGCCCGACCGCCTTGCGGCCGATCAGGCTCAGCGCATGCCATATGGTGACCTGGTTGGCGGTCAGCACCGGCTTGCCGAGTTCGGCTTCCAGCTCGGCGATCACGTCGTAGGTCGGCATGTTGGTGCAGCTGATGAACACCGCCTGGGCGTCCTCGGTGTCGGTCTCGCGGACCAGCTTGGCGGTGATGTCGTGCGGCACGGTCCAGATGTCGGAGGTCAGCCCCAGCCCGGCCGCGGCGGTGACCTCGATGCCGGACTCGCCCAGGTAGGCAGTCAATCCCACGGTCAGGTCGGCGGTGTACGGGGTGGCCGTGGCGACCCGGGTGAAGTCGAGATACCGCAGCGCCGAGAGCAGCGCGCCACTGGTGGTCAGCGCCAGCGGCGCGCCGGCCCCGAGCATCGCCTCGACCAGCGCCTGCTCGGCCAGTGGTCCGCCGACGAAGCTGCCCGACGTACAGGCGTAGGCGGTGACCAGCGGGCCCACCGCGCAGATGTCGGTGACGCCGCGGGCGGCGGTCTCCGGGTCGGAAACGTGCACGGCCATCTCCATCGTGGCCGGCATGGGGGCATAGGGAAGTCGGGTGAAGTGGAGGCTCACGTCATTGGGAAGCCACCGCCAGAGTTCGCGGTCGAGCGCGAAATCGTAGGGCACTACAACGCCGATACCGGCTTGCTGCAGAGGTGGCGACGGGTTCATTGACATAGTGTGGGGCCACCTAGCACACCCCGCAAGTCGATTGTTGACAATCGTACGTTTTGGTTCCTAGCCTCTGTCGCGTGCCTGGATCACGACCGGTTGTCGCGGTGCTGTGCGAGAAGCCCGACGACCGCCCGCTGGGACTTGTCGGCTGGCTGGAAGACCTCGCGATCGACTTCCGTTTCTGCGCTGCCGACGGGCTGGCCGAGGCCGTGCGCGGGGCCCGCGGACTGCTGCTGTGGGACTTCTTCTCCACCGCGGTGCGCGACGTCTGGGAGCACGCCGGCGACCTGGAATGGATTCACATCACCGCCGCCGGCGTGGACACGTTGTTGTTCGATGAGCTAAGGGATTCCGGCGTCGTGGTGACCAACGCCAGGGGGGTGTTCGACCGGCCGCTGGCCGAGTTCGTCCTCGGCGCGGTGATCGCTCACGCCAAGGACTCCCGCACCAGCTTCGAGCTGCAGGCCCGCCACGAGTGGCGCCACCGCGAGACCCGCAGCATCACCGGGGCCACCGCGCTGGTGGTGGGCACCGGCGGCATCGGCCGCGAGATCGCTAAGCTGCTGCGCGCCGCCGGGCTGGTGGTGCGCGGCGCCGGCC
>NZ_JBSWXU010000265.1:0-2795 GCF_056160785.1 Mycobacterium sp. ABE4_509
ACCCTTGATCTCGACACCCCAGCCCAACGCCTATCTGCTCTGCTCAGCCAAGCCGCCTAAGCCCGTGTTGCACTAACCACTTGACTTTGGGTCGACATAGGCGACAGGGAATGCACGTTCGCGGCAGGCCGACCTCAGTCACCGGCCAGCGGCAGCCGCACCTCGAAGCGGGCGCCGGTGGGCAGGTTGTGCGCCGACAGCGTGCCGCGGTGGGCCTGCACCAGGCCCGCCGCGATCGCCAGGCCCAGCCCCGAGCCGCTCGGCAGCGACGAATCCGCGCGCGGCACCCGGCTGTTGGACCCGCGGTAGGCGACGTCGAACACCCTGGGCAGGTCGGCCTCGTCGATGCCCACCCCGGTGTCGTCGACACGGGCCCAGGCGCTGTTCTCGTCGGCGCCCAGCGCCAACTCGACGCTGCCGCCCGCCGGGGTGTGCGCGATCGCGTTGGCCACCAGGTTCGACAACACCCGCACCAGCGCGCGGTCACTGCCCACCACCCGCACCGGGTCGTCGGGAAGGTTGGCCCGCAGCAGGACCCCGGCCCGTTCGGCGGCGATGCGGTGCGCGGCCAGCACGTCGTCGACGACCTCGTCGAGCGCGACCTTGTCGAACGACGGGGTCAGCGCGCCGGCGTTGATCTTCGACATCTCGAACAGGTCGTCGACCATCTCCGAGAGGCGCACCGACTCGTGCTCGATGTGCTTGGCGTGCACCTTGACCTCGTCGTCGGGGACGACCCCGTCGGCGATGGCCTCCGACACCGCCCGGATGCCGGCCAGCGGGGTGCGCAGGTCATGGCTGACGAACGCGACCAGCCGGCGCCGCGAATGCTCGGCCGAGCGTTCCGAGTCGCGGATCTCGGCCTCCCACACCGTGCGCCTGGCCTGGTAGCGGCCCAGCATCACCGCGGCGGGGATCGTCACGATCGCGACGATGACCAGCACGACGGCGATGCTCTCGAACGTCGAGGTGATCATGAACCCGCTGGCCCCGAGCACGCCGGTGAAGGTGGCGATCACCGGGATCAGCACCAGCGCCACCATGCTGACCGCCAGCGACCACGACCGGGCCAGCCTGATGATCACCGCGCCGAGCAGCACCACCGGCACCGAGCAGGCCAGTGCCCAGCCGACGATCTCCCAGAAGTCAGCGCTTCCCATCCTCACCGCCCGGCGGCCGGCGGGTCAGCGGCCCACATGTAGCCGCGACCCCACACCGTCTGCACGCGGTGATGGTCGCCCAGCTTGGAACGCAGCCTCTTGACGTGCACCGTCACCGTCGACAGGTCCCCGAAGTCCCAATGCCACACCTGCTTGAGCAGGTCTTCGCGGGTGAACACGGTGTCGGGGTGGGTGAGGAAGAAGACCAGCAGGTCGAACTCCCGGTTGGTGAGGCTGATCCGGCGTCCGTGGATGGTGACCGCGCGTGACGCCGTGGCCACCACGAGTTCACCAGAGGTGATGTCGCGGGCCAGCACGTTGGCCGACGCGGGCGCCCTGCGCAACACCGACCGGACCCGCAGTGCCAGCTCGCGGGGGCTGAACGGCTTGGTCAGGTAGTCGTCGGCGCCGGCTTCGAGCCCGGCGATGCGGTCGTCCTCCTCGCCGAGCGCGGTCAGCAGGATCACCGGCACGCTGTAGGCCCCGCCCTCGCGGAGCTGCCCGCACAGCGACAGCCCGTCCGGGCCGGGCATCATCACGTCCAGGATCGCGACGTCGATGCGCTGCGAACACAGCAGACGCAGCGCCTCGTTGCCGTCGTGGGCGGTCGACACGTCGAGCCCGTCGCGTTCCAGATAACGGCGGACGACGTCGCGGACGACATCGTCGTCGTCGGCGATCAGCACTCGGGTCATCATTCCGAGGTTAGCGGGGTACCCGCCTCACCAGCGCCGATGTTACAAATTCGTCAGCGTTGCCCCTCGCCTAACCTGGCCGGCTCGCATAGGTTGATGGGCTATGGCTGCCTGTTCGGTCACGGTGGTGCTGCCCTGTCTGAACGAGGCGGCCTCGCTGCCCGGCGTGCTGACCGCACTGCCCGCCGGGTACCGAGCCCTGGTGGTCGACAACAACAGCACCGATGGCACGGCCGACGTGGCCCGCGCCCACGGCGCCGACGTCGTCGCCGAACCCAGACCCGGATACGGGTCGGCGGTGCACGCCGGCATCGAAGCGGCCCAGACCCCGATCGTCGCGGTCCTCGACGCCGACGGCTCCCTCGACCCCCGCGAGCTTCCCGCGCTGGTCGACGACGTCGACGACGGAGCGGACATGGCGATCGGCCGGCGCCGCGCGGTGCCCGGGCTGAAATGGCCGTGGCACGCCCGCCTCGGCACCGCGGCGGTGTGCTGGCGGCTGCGCACCCGGCACGGCCTGGCCGTCCACGACATCGCGCCGATGCGGGTCACCCGCCGGGATGCGCTGTTGGGCCTGGGGGTGGCCGACCGCCGATCCGGCTATCCGCTGGAGCTGCTGGTGCGCGCCGCCCAGGCCGGCTGGACGGTCACCGAGCGGGACGTCGCCTACGGCCCGCGCACCGGTGGAACCTCCAAGGTCAGTGGCTCGGTGAAGGGCAGCGCGATCGCCGCGCTCGACTTCTGGCGGGTGATCTCGTGATTCAGGTGAGTGTGCTGGTGGTGGCCAAGGCTCCGGTCGCCGGCCTGGCCAAGACCCGGCTGGCGGCCTCGCTGGGTGAAAAGGCCGCAGCCGACATCGCCGCGGCAGCGCTGCTGGACACCCTCGACGCGGTCGCGGAGGCCCCGGTCGCCGCCCGCGTCGTCGCGCTGACCGGCGACC
>NZ_JBSWXU010000266.1:0-2541 GCF_056160785.1 Mycobacterium sp. ABE4_509
GCCCGGGCCCGGCACGCGGCCCCGCCGTCGGCCTCGCCGTTCACGGGCACCGCGGACCTGGTCAGGCTGGCGTTGCGGCGCGACCGGGTCCGGCTCTCGGTGTGGATCTCGGTGCTGATCCTGACCATGCTCTACACGCCCAATGCCCTGGAGCTGGCCTACCCCGAACACGAACAACGGCTGACTCGGGTGGAACTGCTCAAGACACCGGCCGGCATCATGCTGGGTGGGCCCATGTTCGGCCGCAACGAAACCGAACTCGGGGCGATGATGGCCAATGAGCTGATGCTGACGTTGATCGTCGCCACGTCGATTCTGGCCATCCTCACCGTCATCCGGCACACCCGCGCCGAAGAGGAAAGCGGCACAGCCGAATTGGTGGCGGCCTCTCCCGTGGGCCGCTATGCCCGCACCAGTGCGGCGCTGATCGTGGTTGCCGCGGTGAACGTCGTGCTCGCCGCGGCGATGACGGCCGCGATGGCGGCTTCTGGGTTCGCCGTCGCGGACACCGCGGCGATGTGTATCGGCGTGACGGCGGTGGCGATGGTGTTCGGCGCGGTCGCCGCGGTCACCGCGCAGATGTGGCGGGTCGCGCGCGCGGCGACCGGTGCGGCGATGGCCGTGCTCGCGCTCGCGGCCCTGGTCCGCGGAATCGGGGATGTGATCGACAACTCGGGCAGCACGCTGAGCTGGTTGTCCCCCATCGCCTGGGCACAGCAGATGCGCGCGTTCGTCGACCTGCGCTGGTGGCCGTTGGGCCTGCTGATCGCGCTGGTGGTCGTGCTCGTCGCGGTCGCCGGCCTGCTCGAGGTGCGCCGCCAGTACGACGACGGCACGGTGGCCTCCTCCGGGGAGCGTCCCGGCGCGAAGCCGATCCGCGGTGTACTCGGACTGCACCTCGTCCTGCAGCGCGGCCTGCTGATCGGGTGGACGATCGGGCTGTTCCTGTCGGGTCTGGCGTTCGGCTCGATGACCAGTTCGCTGCGCGACGCCGCCGAGACGAACGAGCTCATCGCCAGGATGCTGGCCGCGCAGGGCAACGACGGCATCTACACCACGATGTCGCAGTTCCTGGCCGCGGCCGCGAGTGCGTTCGTGGCCGGCGCGGTGTTACGGGTGTACGCAGACGAACAGTCCGGCCTCGGGGAGGCCGTCCTGGCCACCGCGGTGTCGCGCTGGCGCTGGCTGTTCAGCGCCGTCGCCGCCACGGTGCTCGGCGCAGCCGTGCTGATGTTCTTCGCCGGCCTGGGCAACGGCCTGGGCGCGGGGCTGACGATGGGTGAACCACAGACGGTGCTGCGACTGACGCTGGCCGGGCTGGCCTATGTGCCCGCGCTGGCGGTGATGGCCGCGATCGCCGCCCTCGCGGTGGCGGTGCGGCGCGGTTGGATCGCCTGGCTGGCGGTGGGGTTCGTGATCACGGCGCTCTATCTGGGTGCGTTGCTGCGACTACCGGGCTGGCTGATCGACCTGTCCCCGGTGGGGCGGACCACGGTGCCCACCGACGTGCCCGTCGCGGCGATGGGGGCGATGGTGGCCGTGGCGGCAGCGATCACCCTGCTGGCGGGCTGGCTCTACCGGCGTCGCGACGCGGCGTGAGCAGCGCATACTTGTGCCATGGAGCTGCTGACCGGATTCGGCCTGGCCGCGGCCGCGGGGTTGAACGCCTACATCCCGTTGTTGGCGCTCGGGCTGCTGGCACGCTTCACCGATCTGGTGACGCTGCCGGCCGGCTGGGCCTGGCTGGAGAACGGCTGGGTCATCACGATCGTCGCGGTGCTGCTGGCCGTGGAGGTGGTCGCCGACAAGGTCCCGGCACTGGACAGCGTCAACGACACCATCCAGACCTTCGTGCGCCCCACCGCCGGCGGGATCGTGTTCGGATCGGGCACCGCGGCGCAGACGGCCGCGGTCACCGATCCGGGCGCGTTCGCCCAGTCGGGTGCGTGGATCCCGGTCGCGGCCGGAGTCATCGTCGCGCTGGTCGTGTCGCTGACCAAGTCGACGGTGCGCCCGGCGGCCAATGTGGCCACGGCCGGAACGGCCGCTCCGGTGCTCAGCACCCTCGAGGACGTTCTCAGCGTCGTGCTGGTGGTGTTGGCGATCCTGGTACCGGTGCTGGTGGTCGTGGCTGTGATCGTGCTCGCCTGGGCGGCGATGCGAGCGCCACGCCGCCGCCGACACCGCTCGGCGCTGGCTTCCGGCACACCCACCGAGGCCTGAGCCGCGCTCGCTGAAACGGCCGTGTCCGAGTAGGGCGATCCACGCCGGCGAGCGCCGGCGCCGATGGTGTGCGTGGTCCCGACGGTCGCCTCGAATCGTTGGTCTACCAATGGTGTTCGAGGAGTGGGGCGCCGCCCCTGGACGGCGCCCCACTGTCTCGATCAACGGTCAGGCGTCGCTGTCGCTCGATGCACTGCCGTCGTTGCCGCCCGCGGTACCGGAGTCACCGGCTTCGCCGTCGGCACCGGCCTCGCCGTCGGCCCCGTCCTCACCGTCGGTTGCGGTGCTGCCGCCCGTGGTGGCCGCCGAGCCGCCGGT
>NZ_JBSWXU010000267.1:0-2482 GCF_056160785.1 Mycobacterium sp. ABE4_509
CCACCGATGCGGGCTCGGAATCGCCGCGCGAGGAGTCGCTGCCCGCCTCGGCGCCGGCGCTCTCGTCGATGTCGGTCGCGCCGGCGGCCTTGGCCGCCGCGTTCGCCCGGCGGTTGAGCACCTTGCGGGTGTGCTTGCTCACCAGTTCGGTGCGCTCACGCATGCTCACCAGCAGCGGGGTGGCGAAGAAGATCGACGAGTAGGTACCGACGATCACGCCGACGAGCTGGACCAACGCCAGATCCATCAGCGTGCCCACACCGAGCAGCCACACCGCGATCACCATCAGCGCGATGATCGGCAGCACGGAGATCACGCTGGTGTTGATCGATCGCATGAAGGTCTGGTTGACCGCCAGGTTGGCCTGCTCGGCGAAGGTGCGCCGGGTGGTGTGCTCGAAGCCGTCGGTGTTCTCCTCGACCTTGTCGAACACGATGACGGTGTCGTAGAGCGAGAAGCCCAGGATGGTCAGCAGACCGATCACGGTGGCCGGGGTGACCTCGAAACCGACCAGCGCATAGACACCGGCCGTGACGATGAGGTCGAACAGCAGCGTCGTCAGCGCGGCGATCGCCATGTAGCGCTCGTAACGCACGGTGATGTAGATGGCGGCGAGCACCAGGAACACCACCAGCGCTATCAGCGCCTTCTGGGTGATCTGGCCGCCCCAGGTCTCCGAGACAGCCGAGTCGCTGATCACCTGTGGGCTGGATTCGCCGTCGGCGCTGCGCGGTTCGAAGGCCTCGTAGAGCGCGACGCGCAGGGCCTCGATCTCCGAATTGTCCAGCGTTTCCGCGCGGATCTGGAACGTCGCCGAATCACCGCTGCCGACGATGACCACAGACTCCGGCGGCACGCCGATGGTGTCGTTGAACACCGTCTCGACCTGCTGGGTGGTCTGCCCCTCGCCACTCGGGAACGAGACCTTGGTCCCGCCGACGAAGTCGATCCCGAAGGTGAAGCCGCGCAACAGGATCGCCAGCACCGCGATCGCCACGATGGCACCGCTGACGCCGTACCAGAGCTTGCGGCGGCCGATGACCTCGAAGGCGCCGGTACCGGTGTAGAGCCGGACGAAGAAGTTTCGCCGCGTCGCGCCGGCGCCGGACTCGAGGTCGGGCGCCTCGACCGCTGTCGAGGCGCCTTCGGTGGACTCGCCTTTCGCCATGGCCTATCCCCGTCCCGCCGCGTTCGCGGCCGCTCGGCGTTCGCGTGCGATCTGCTGGACGGCGCCCAGACCGTTGAGGGCCGGCTTGGCCATCGTCGGCGATTTCGAGGCGAGGAAGGCCAGCGGCCAGGTCACCAGGAACACGACCACGACGTCGAGGATCGTGGTCAGCCCGAGGGTGAACGCGAAGCCCTTGACCTGGCCGACGGCCAGGAAGTAGAGCACCGCGGCGGCCAGGAACGTCACCGCGTTGCCGGACAGGATCGTCTTTCGCGCCCTGGTCCAGCCTCGGGGTACCGCCGAGCGGAACGATCGGCCCTCCCGGATCTCGTCCTTGATGCGTTCGAAGAACACCACGAACGAGTCTGCGGTCATGCCTATACCGATGATCAGACCCGCGATACCGGCGAGGTCCAGCGTGTAGTTGATGTATCTGCCCAGCAGCACCAGGATCGCGAAGACCATGGCCCCGGAGGCGACCAGTGACAGCGCCACCAGCAGGCCCAGAACCCGGTAGTAGAGCAGCGAGTACAGCAGCACCGCAGCCAGCCCGACAGCGCCGGCGATCAGCCCCGCGCGCAGCGAGGACAGGCCCAGCGTGGCCGACACGGTCTCGGCCTCGGAAGACTCGAACGACAGCGGTAGTGAGCCGTATTTGAGCACGTTGGCCAACTCGCGAGCCGAGTCCGCGGTGAACTGCCCGGTGATCTGGGTCTGCCCGCCGGGAATGGGCTCATTGATGACCGGCGCACTGACCACCTGCGAGTCGAGCACGAACGCGGTCTGGGTGCCCACGTTGGCCGCGGTGAAGTCGGCCCAGGTATCGGCGCCGGCGCTCTTGAACTCGAGATCGACGACGTATTCGCCGCGCTGCTGATCCAGGCCCGAATTGGCGTTGGCGATCTCCTCGCCGCTGATGATCGAGGGGTCCAGCAGGTAGACCTCGTTGCCGTCGGCCGAGCACGTCACCAGCGGCAGGTTGGGGTCGTCGTTTCCGGCCAGGACGTCCTCCTCGCCGCAGCGGGTGGCCTGGAACTGCAGGGCCAGCACCTGGATGGCCTGCTCGCCACTTTGGCGCAGCCGCTTCTCGTCGGCGATGCGGGTGGACAGCGGGACGTTCTCTTCTCCCGGTTCCACCGAGCTTCCCGGCACCCGTGGCGGCGTGGTCTCCGGGCTGGAGGTTTCCGGGGCCGGGGTGGGCTCCGGCGATGGAGAGGGGGCCGGTTGGGCCGGGAATGGGCGCGGCTGCGGCGCCGGCGTGTCAGTCGGCGCAGCCGGCTGACCGGGAACGCCGCCCGGTGGAGCGCCCGGAAC
>NZ_JBSWXU010000268.1:0-2468 GCF_056160785.1 Mycobacterium sp. ABE4_509
CCTGGAAGCCGCGGTCGCCGCGGCTTCGGCCATCCGCGACGAGGTCGCCTCCGAGCGGCAGACCCGGGCCGGGGCCCTGGCCCGGGCCCGCGAGGAGGTCGGGGAGCTCACCACCCGGATCAACGCACTGACCGACGCGCTGCACCGCGACGAGGTCGCCAAGGCCCAGGCGGCCCTGCGTATCGAACAGCTCGAGGAGCAGGTGCTCGACCAGTTCGGCATGTCCGCCGCCGATCTGGTCGCCGAGTACGGCCCGAGCGTGGCGCTGCCGCCCTCGGAGCTGGAGATGGCCGAATACGAGCAGGCCAAGGAGCGCGGTGAGCCGGTCACCATGCCCGCGCCGATGCCCTATGACCGGCCCACCCAGGAGCGTCGGGCCAAGCGCGCCGAGCGTGAACTCGCTCAGCTGGGCCGGGTCAACCCGCTGGCCCTCGAGGAGTTCGCTGCGCTGGAGGAGCGCTACAACTTCCTGTCCACCCAGCTCGAGGACGTCAAGGCGGCGCGCAAGGACCTGCTGGACGTGATCTCCGATGTGGACACCCGGATCCTGCAGGTGTTCACCGAGGCCTACGCCGACGTCGAGCGTGAGTTCGCCCAGGTGTTCGCCACGCTGTTCCCCGGCGGAGAGGGCAGGTTGCTGCTCACCGACCCGCACGACATGCTCACCACCGGCATCGAGGTCGAGGCCCGCCCGCCGGGCAAGAAGATCAAGCGGCTGTCCCTGCTCTCCGGTGGGGAGAAGTCGCTGACGGCGGTGGCGATGCTGGTCGCCATCTTCCGGGCCCGTCCGTCGCCGTTCTACGTGATGGACGAGGTGGAGGCGGCCCTCGACGACGTCAACCTGCGCCGCCTGATCAGCCTGTTCGAGCAGCTGCGGGAGCGCTCGCAGCTGATCGTGATCACCCACCAGAAGCCGACCATGGAGGTCGCCGACGCCCTCTACGGTGTGTCGATGCGCGGCGACGGCATCACCGCGGTGATCTCGCAACGCATGCGGGGCCAGGAGCTGGCGGCCAGCCCGTCCTGACCGGGCTCAGATCCTCGCGGTGGCGCCGCGGCGCCGCAACGCGGCCAGATCCGCCGCGCCGCAGCCGTGTAGGCAGACCAGCAGCTCGTCGAGGAACCGCTGAAGCCAGTCGAGAACCGCATCGACGGACTCGATCGCCGGGGCCAGCAGAGGCCGGGCCACGGCGACCATGTCCGCGCCCAGCGCCAGCGCCTTGGCGGCGTCCATCCCGGTGCGGATGCCCCCGGAGGCGACCAGCGGCATGCCGGGCAACACCTGCCGCACCTCGGTGAGCGCCTGCGCGGTCGGGATGCCCCACTCGGCCAGCTCGGGATGGCGTACCTCGCCGTAGCGGACGAACTGTTCGATGCGGGCCCAGGAGGTGCCGCCGGCCCCGGCGACGTCGACGGCCGCCAGCGGGCAGTCGACGAGCTCGGCGGCCGCCGCCGCTCCGATGCCGTGTCCGACCTCCTTGAGCACGACCGGGTAGCCGATCGTGTCCACCACGGCGCGCAGACGCTCGACCGAACCCGAGAAATCGGTGTCTCCGTGGTGCTGCATCGCCTCCTGCAGCGGGTTGGTGTGCACCGCCAGTGCGTTGGCCCCCACCCCGGCGAGTGCACCGGCCAGCCCCGGCAGCACCGCCGGCTCCAGCTGGGCCAGGCCGATGTTGCCGATGACGAGGATGTCGGGGGCCTCGGCTCGGACATCGAAGCTCACGGTGGTCGCCGGGTCGTCGATCATCACGCGCTGGGATCCGAGCATCATGCCGAGGCCCAGCTGTTGTGCCGCCGCGGCCAGATTGCGGTTGATGATGCCCGAGAGCTGCGCGCCTCCGGTCATCGCGCCGATCAGCACTGGTGCGCGCAGCCGGGCGCCGAGGAACTCGGTGCTCAGGTCCACACTGTGCAGATCGGTCTGGGTCAGTGCGTTGTAGGGCAGCCGGTAGCGCTCGAACCCGGTGCTCAGTGTCTGGTAGTCGACGTCCTCGGTCAGGCAGACGTCGATGTGGCGCCGCTTGCGGTGCTGCAGGGCGGGCATGGGGTCGGGGGTCATCGGTGAGGACCCTGCGACAATGGCGGGGTGTCTGAAGGTCTCTGGATCGCGATAGCGGTCATCGCCGTTCTGCTGGTCGCCGCGCTCGTCGTCGGATTGCTGCGGTACCGCCGGCGGCGGATCAGCATCTCCCGTCCTGACACTGCCACTCCTGTTGATCGTTCGGGCGGCTACGCGGCCTCCTCCGGGATCACCTTCAGTCAGTCCGCCCCGGCGGTGAGCCCGCCCGAGACACCGCCGGCGAGCCGGCCGGAACCGACACCGCCGCCGAGCCGGCCGGAACCGACCGAGCGCATCGACACCTCCGGCCTACCCGCCGTCGGCGATGATGCCACCATTCCGCGGGACGCGCCCAAACGTCCGATCGCCGACGTCACGCTCCCGGAGCCCCCGGTCGCGCCGCCAC
>NZ_JBSWXU010000269.1:0-2464 GCF_056160785.1 Mycobacterium sp. ABE4_509
GGCCACGGCGTCGGCGTCCGCGCGGGACCGGCAGCCGGTGCGCCCGCCGGGCAGGCCCAGCTCGACGCAGACGTCCACGGGTCGGCCGGCCCCGGCCAGCGCCGCGGTCATCAACTCCACTGCGCGCACCGAGTCCACCCAGCACACGAAGCTCATGCCGGGGTCGCGGTCGAGTTCTGCGGCCAGCCAGCTCAGGCCGGCGGCGTCGACGAGCTCGTTGGCCAGGATGAGATTCGCAACGCCGAACGCGCGGTAGACAGCGGCCTGCGAGACCGTGGCGACGGTGATCGCACACGCTCCGGCCTCGAGCTGCCTGGCCGCCAGCTGCGGAGCCATGTGGGTCTTGCCGTGCGGTGCCAACTCCACACCGTGCTCGCGGCACCAGGCGGCCATCGTGGCCAGGTTGTGCGCCAGCGCGTCGGCGCGCAGTACACAGACCGGGCCCAGGGGCCCCGATTCGAACAGCGCAGGGGTCTGCTCGAGAACTTCGGCGGGTGTTCGGCCCCACCAGCGGGCCGGGATGCCCTTGGTGGTCCAGTCCAGTGGTCGCCGGGTGAGTTGGTGCAGTGCGGCATGGTCGATCGGCGGGTGGCCAGGCACGGTCATCTGTTCATTTAAGCTGGCACGTCGTGACTGACGTTTCTGGCGATCCCGATGCCGAGGCCATCCCCGAGCAGTTCCGGATCCGGCAGGCCAAGCGTGAGCGGCTGCTCGCGGCGGGGCAGGAGGCCTACCCCGCCGAGGTGGCGCGCACCCACAGCCTTGCCGAGCTGCGCGCGGCCTACCCTGACCTGCCCACCGACACCGCCACCGGCGACGAGGTCGGGGTCGCCGGGCGGGTGATCTTCGCCCGGAACTCCGGGAAGCTGTGCTTCGCGACGTTGCAGGAAGGCGACGGCACCCAGTTGCAGGCGATGATCAGCCTCGATCGGGTGGGCCGGGAGTCGCTGGACGCGTGGAAGGCCGACGTCGATCTGGGTGACTTCGTCTTCGTACACGGCGAGGTGATCAGCTCCCGGCGCGGCGAATTGTCTGTGCTCGCCGATTCTTGGCAAATGGCGTCCAAGGCATTGCGCCCGCTGCCGGTCGCGCACAAGGAGATGAGCGAGGAGGCGCGGGTACGCCAGCGCTATGTCGACCTGATCGTGCGTCCCGAGGCCCGCACCGTCGCCCGGCAACGGGTCGCCGTGGTGCGTGCGGTGCGCTCGGCGCTGGAGCGACGGGGGTTCCTGGAGGTCGAGACCCCGATGTTGCAGACCTTGGCCGGCGGGGCGGCGGCGCGCCCGTTCGTCACGCACTCCAATGCGCTGGACTCCGACCTGTTCCTGCGGATCGCGCCCGAACTGTTCTTGAAGCGGTGTGTGGTCGGTGGGCTCGACAGGGTCTTCGAGTTGAATCGGGTGTTCCGAAACGAGGGTGCCGATTCGACGCATTCCCCGGAATTCGCCATGCTGGAGACTTATCAGGCCTACGGAACCTACGACGATTCGGCCGTCACCACCCGGGAAATTATTCAGGAGGTGGCCGACGAGGCGATCGGTACCCGCCAGGTCCCATTGCCCGACGGCAGTGTCTACGATCTCGACGGCGAATGGCCGTCCGTACAAATGTATCCGTCGTTGTCCGAAGCCCTCGGAGAAGAGATCACCCCCGACACTTCGGTCGACCGGTTATGGCAGATCGCCGACGCGCTGGAAGTCGAGATTCCGCGTGATCGTGGCTATGGACATGGAAAATTGGTCGAGGAACTGTGGGAATACAAGGTGGGTGACACCTTGTGGGCGCCGACTTTCGTGCGGGACTTCCCAGTCGAGACCACGCCGCTCACCCGTGCGCACCGCAGCATTCCCGGGGTCACCGAGAAATGGGATCTCTACGTTCGCCACATCGAGTTGGCTACCGGATACTCCGAGTTGATCGATCCCGTAATCCAGCGGGAAAGGTTCGAGGCGCAGGCCCGCGCAGCCGCCGCGGGTGATGACGAGGCGATGGCATTGGACGAGGATTTCCTCGCCGCCCTCGAGTATGCGATGCCGCCGACGACCGGAACCGGAATGGGTATCGATCGCTTGCTGATGGCGCTGACCGGACTCTCGATTAGGGACACAGTTTTGTTCCCGATTGTTCGTCGTCACGGCAGCTGAACCGCCGGGATTGAGCGTTGTTGAATGGATTGCCGCTTTATGGCACATTGGTCCCAGGGGGCTGATCGAAATTCGGGACACATGTACGACAGCCAGAGAAGGGCGCACCGTTAATGGCCAAGAAAGTCACCGTCACGTTGGTCGACGATTTCGACGGTGAGGGCGCCGCCGACGAAACTGTCGAATTCAGTCTCGACGGAGTGAGTTATGAGATCGATCTCTCTTCCAAGAACGCCACGAAGCTGCGCAACGAGCTGAAGCCCTGGCTGGAGGCCGGCCGGCGGGTCGGCGGGCGGCGGCGGGGCCGCGCTGTGGCGACG
>NZ_JBSWXU010000270.1:0-2463 GCF_056160785.1 Mycobacterium sp. ABE4_509
GCTCGGCGATGTGCCCCAACGCCGCCGCCAGCGGACCGTCGGCGTGACCGTCGAGGAACGCGCGCGCCGCGTCGGCGACCGCGGCGTACTCGTCGGCCCGCACCCCGCGGGACGCCGGGCAGGGGGACACCTCGTGTTCGGGGCAGGCCGGTCCGTGGCTGGCCGAGCGGCCCAACCGGGTGGTGCAGGTGCGCACCCCGGTGTAGCGGGCCATCAGCGCGGCGGCGTCCTGGGCGTCGGCACGCGACCGGAACGGCCCCACCGCGCTGTCGGTGCGGGGGCTGCGCACCACCGAGAAGCGGGCGAACGCTTCGTCGGTCAGCGTCACCCACCACCAGCGCTGCGGGAACTTCGACCGCCGGTTGTAGGGCGGGGCGTGCGCGGCCAGCAGCCGGAGCTCGCGCACGCCGGCCTCCAGGTCGTGGGCGCACTCGACGTGGTCGACGCCGGTGGCCAGCGACACCATCTCCTTCATCCGGGTACGCGGGTCGGCGCCGCTGAAGTACTGCCCCACCCGGCGGCGCAGGTCGACGGCGGTGCCCACGTAGAGCACCTCGGCCGACGGGCCGCGAAACAGGTAGACCCCGGGGGCCCTGGGCAGTCCGCGGGCGAGGTGGCGCTTGGCGCGCTGGGCCGGGGTCGTGTCGGGGAGATAGGCGCGCAGGTCGGTGTAGGTGTGCACGCCCTGATTGCCGACTCGCTCGATCAGTCCGTGCAGGACGTCGACGGTGGCCCGGGCGTCGTCGAGGGCACGGTGGGTGGGTGTGGTGGCGGCGCCGAACAACTGCGCCAGCGTCGAGAGCTTCACGCTGGGGGCCTCGTCGCGGGTGAGCACCCGACGGGCCAGCCGGACGGTGCACAGCACGGCGGGTCTGGGCCACGGCAGCTGGGCGCGTTCGGCCGCTGCCCGCAGGAAGCCGATGTCGAAGCCGGCGTTGTGGGCGACGAGCACCGCGCCGCGGGTGAACTCCAGAAAGGCGGGGAGTACCGAGTCGATCTTCGGGGCGTCGTAGACCATCGCCGAGGTGATGCCGGTCAGCGCCACGATCTGGGGCGGAATGTCACGGCCGGGGTCGACGAGGGTGGCGAACTCGCCGAGGACCTCACCGCCACGCACCTTCACGGCGCCGATCTCGGTGATGGCGTCGTGCCGGTCGCCGCTCGGCCGCCCGCCGGTGGTCTCCAGGTCGACCACGACGAACGTGGTCTCCCGCAACGTGGGATCAGCCTGTGCGTCGACGTCGGCGAAGCTGAGCTGACCCATGCACCGAACGTATGCGCCGCCCCTGACAAACCCGGCCGGGAAACGCCGGGCGGGTCCACCTGTCGGTGGCCGCCGATAGCGTGCGGACGACTGCGATCGAGAGGACGGTGCCATGGCACAGGATCAGCTGCCGCCGGGCGAGGAGAGCGACACCGGGACGGTGACCATCGACTGCGACGACTGCGCCGTGCGGGGGCCCGGATGCCAGGACTGTGTCGTCAGTGTGCTGCTGGGGGTGCCCGAGAATTTGCTCGTCGACGAGCGCCGGGCGCTGGAAGTGCTCGCCGACGTGGGCTTGGCGCCGCGGTTGCGATTGGTGCCGGTTCACCGGGACAGGGGCACGGGAGTTGCCTGACGACACGCGGCGCCGCCACCGGTCCGCAGACCTTCGGAGTGGCTGTTAAATTTGCGTCTTCTGTTGGACAAGGCCGATGCCGTTTCGTAACCTACTTGAGACCTAAGAGCAGTTTGAAGCGGCTCGCCACGGCAGTTGAAGGACACCTAAACCTTGAGGCTCGACCGCGCGCAACGGACCATCAGCCGTTCTCGGCGTCCCCTGATCAGTGTGATAGCCGCAGTGGCCATGCTCGGCGCGGCGATGGCCGCCCAGGTGCACGCTGACCCCGCCGATGACGCACTGGCCAAGCTCAACGAACTGTCTCGGCAGGCCGAGCAGACCACCGAGGCGATGCACTCGGCGCAGCTGGATCTGGACAACAAGCTGGCGATCCAGCAGGAGGCCGAAGCCAAGCACGCCAGCGATGTCGCGGCGCTGGAGACGGCGCGGGCCGACCTCGCCCACTTCCAGCAGTCGGTCGACACGCTGGCCGCCGCCCAGTACATGGGTGGCCGTCCCTCGGGCTTCAACGCGATGCTCACCGCGACCTCGCCGCAGGGTCTGATCGACCAGCTCTCGGTGCAGCGCGTGATGGCCACCGAGATGCAGGCCCAGATGACCGCCTTCCGCGACACCGGCAACCGGGCGCGGCTCGCCGAGCAGGCGTCGGCCGCATCGGCCACCGAAGCCAAGACCGCCGCCGAGCAGGCCGCCGCGGTGCGCGCCGACCTCCAGTCCAAACAGAGTCAGCTGCAGGTGCAGATCGCCATCGTCAAGGCGCAGTACGAGGCGCTGACACCCGTCCAGCGCGAGACGCTGGCCGCGCTGCCGCCCCCGCCGCCCGCGCCGGCTGCTCCAGCCC
>NZ_JBSWXU010000271.1:0-2451 GCF_056160785.1 Mycobacterium sp. ABE4_509
GTTCGACGTCGTGCTGCCGACCGGCCGCACCGTCGACCCGCTGGCCGACCCCGCCGGCACCAGCGCCCGGCTGTCGCAACTGCACGCCGCCGGAGCGACGGCCATCACCTGCACGGTCACCGCCGAGTCGGTCACGCATTTCTGCGAACAGCTCTGCGCCTTGAAGGAATTGGCCGACACGATCACCGAGGAGGATCAGTGAGCGACGAGCGTGTCGACGCGCTGGAACGCCGGATACAGGCGCTGGAGGACGAGCGTGCCATCGCCCGACTGATCGCCTCCTACGGGCCCCTGGTCGACGTCGGCGACGCCGCCCGGGTGGCCGCCCTGTGGGCCACCGACGGCGGCTACGACGTCGGCGACTGGGTGATGTCCGGGCGTCACGAGGTCGCCGCCATGGTCGAGTCGGAGGCGCACCAGGGACTGATCAGGCGGGGATGTTGCCACTTCTTCGGTCCGCCCGTCATCACCGTCACCGGGGATTCGGCGGTGGCAGTGTGCGAGTCGATCCTGGTGGTGTGCAGTCGGACCCGGGGATATGAGATCGCCCGTGCCGGTGTGCATCTGCTGCGGTTGCGCCGGGGCGAGGCCGGCTGGGAGATCAGCGATCGGATCGCCCGGCAGCTCGACGGCAGCGGCAAGGCCGGCGATCTGGTCGAAGCCGGGCTGGCGGGGCCGCCGCGGTGAGCGGGTCGCTGCAGGGCAGGGTCGCACTGGTCACCGGCGCGGGGGCCGGAATCGGTGCGGGTATCGCCCGGCGCTTCGCCGACGAGGGCGCCCGGGTGGTGGTCGCGGAGTTCGACGCCGCCGCCGGGGCGGCGGTGGCCGACGACATCGGGGGAGTGTTCCTCGAGACCGACGTGGCCGAGCAGGATCAGGTGGAGAACGCGGTCGCGGTGGCGGTTGCCGAATTCGGTGCACTCGACATCCTGGTGAACAACGCCTGGGGTGGCGGGACGATCAGCCGGGTGGAGGCCAAGACCGGCGAGCAGTTGGCGCACGGCATGGCCGTGGGCTACTACGGCCCGTTCTGGGCGATGCGCGCAGCCTTCGACCACATGAAGCGACGCGGCTGGGGCCGGGTGGTCAACATGTGCAGCCTCAACGGTGTCAACGCGCACATGGGATCGCTGGAATACAACGCCGCCAAGGAGGCGCTGCGCGCCCTGACCCGTACCGCTGCGCGGGAGTGGGCGCCGACCGGCGTGACCGTCAACGCGATCTGCCCGGCCGCCAAGAGTCAGGCGTTCCTGCGGGCGATGGCCGACTATCCCGGGATGGAGGAGCTGGCCGACGCGGCCAATCCGATGGGCCGGATGGGCGATCCGTACGCCGACATCGCACCGGTGGCGGTGTTTCTGGCCGGCGAGGGGTCCCGCTACATGACTGGTAACACCGTCTTCGTCGACGGTGGCAGCCACATCAACGGGGTCGCCTGGGCGCCCGACCTCGGGCCGTGACGCTCGAGCGGTCACTCAGCGCTGCAGCGCGAAGTCCTGCGCCAGATCGGCGGTGAAGGCGGGGCGGGTGCCCAGCACCCAGCCGTCGGAGCGCAGCGCCGGTGCGGGCCCGGTGGGCTGCACCGCGGACGGGCCCACCCGGACCGTGTAGTAGCCGGGCGAACAGTTCAGGATGGGGACCGCGACGCCCTCGGCGGCCACCCGGTCACCGAGTTCGGATTCGCCGAACAGTGCCATCAGATCCCGCCCGGGCGCGTCCGGCACCATCTCGTCGAGCCTGGCGGCATCCACCAGCACGAAACCCCGGCCCTCGGGGAAGCATCCGGTGAACTCGGCGGGCACCGAAGGGCCGCTGCCGCCGCTGCTCAGGCGCAGTTGCGGTCGGATGCCCCGGACGTGCGGTCCTGACCGCCGAGGCTGCGCGGGGTCAGCAGTTCGGCCAACCCGTACTGGCTGACCAGGTCGATGTCCTCGGATTCGGGTTCCGGTGCCCGGTTCTGTGCGGGCTGACGATCGGTGCCCAGGTACAGCTCGGTGGCCGCCTTCGCCTGGAACATGCCGATCACCGCTTCGTTGTGTCGCTCCGTGCCGAACTGGGTCAGCGCCGCGGTGAGCTTGGTGTCGATGTAGTCCAGGGTGTGCTCGGCCTGATGCAGCGCGCGGGTCTCCTCGCGGGCGTCCTCACGCTGCGCCTGGGCTTTTCGCCGATCGTCGAGGCAGCGCAGCGACACCGCGCCGAAGGCGGCCGAGAGCGCCGGGACGAACAGCACCGTCGCGGCCACCCCCAGTGAGCCGTCGAAGGTCAGCGCGGCAGCGATGCCCAGGACCACCAGCAGCGCGAGCAGCCCGAGTAACACCGTGGTGGGTGAGGCTGCGGCCACCCGATCCCCGGCCTTGCGTGCCAGCGGGGTCAGCTTGGCGGAGACGGCGGCGGCCTGCCGGGCCGCGGCGCGGCCCCAGTGCGGTTTGGGTCGGGGGGCAACCGGGGGAC
>NZ_JBSWXU010000272.1:0-2245 GCF_056160785.1 Mycobacterium sp. ABE4_509
ACCACCCGCGCGCTGACCTGCCCGGCCAAGAACCGCCGGCCCAGTTTCGGCAGCCGATCACGCAGGGTCACCGCGGTGTCCATCAAACCCAGGGCACGCCCGTGGGAGACGGTCAGCGCCGCGGCGATCTGCGCGGCAGCGGCGTCGGTGTCATCGCAGGCCCACCGCTCGCGCACCGGGTCGCTGCACTGCCGACGCTGCCATTCGGCGATCGCGACGAATGTGCGGGCCTCCGCCGCGGCCGCCGTCGCCGACCAGCCGGTGACCGCGTCGATCACCTCGCCATCCGAGGCGCCAGCCAGGTCGGCCGGCCCCGGAAGCGAACTATCGAACATATGAGCGACAGTATTCGCGATCGCCGACGCCGGATCTCATCCGCAAGCCACCACCACCCAACCTGGGGATGAAAACGCGATTGGGGACAACTCGTCCTCACAGCCTGTCCACAGCGGAGCCAGGGAAGGTCCATAGCGTCGGCCACCATGGTGGAGCCATGACGATCGACGACCATGACCGCGGACTCCGGTTCGACCTCGGAGTGATGTCCCGCCGCCGGGCGCTCCTGGCCCTCGGCCTCGGGGCCGTTACGGCCGCCGGCTGCGCCAAGAAGGGGGAACCGGACGCATCGCTTGCCGACGCCGCTCCGCAGGAAACCGCCGGCCCCTATCCCGGAGACGGTTCCAACGGACCCAATGTGCTGATCGAATCCGGTGTGGTGCGCTCCGACATCACCAGCAGCTTCGGCAACTATTCCGGTGTGGCTGAGGGTGTTCCGTCGACCCTGACGCTGACCTTGCAGGATCTGGCCGCCTCGGGGGCGCCCGGCTCGGGCATGGCCGTCTACCTCTGGCACTGTGACCGGGAGGGTCGCTACTCGCTGTACAGCCCCGGCGCGACCGAGCAGAACTATCTGCGGGGAGTCCAGGTCGCCGACGACTCCGGGCAGCTCACGTTCACCACGATCTTCCCGGCCTGCTACCCTGGCCGTTGGCCGCACTTTCACTTCGAGGTGTTCGACTCCCTCGAAGAGGCGGTGGCAGGGTCGCAAGCCCGCCTCACCTCCCAGATCGCGATTCCGGAACAGGCGTGCTCGCAGGTGTACGACGCCGATGCCGGATATTCGGCGAGCATCGCCAACCTGGCGTCACTCTCGCTCGACACCGATGGCGTGTTCGGTGACGGCTGGGACGCCGAACTGGCCGCGGTCAACGGTTCACCGGCGTCGGGGTTCGACATCACCCTGACGGTAGGGGTTGCCGAGAAGTCGCAGAACGTGATGGGAGAAGGCGGTTTTGGTGGCCCACCGCCCGGTGGCCCACCGCCCGGCGGCCCACCGCCAGGCGACCCGCCGCCTCCCTAGCTGCCGAGTTCCCCGCTGATTCCGCGTTCCAGCGCGGCACGGGCGCGCTCGGGCAACACGAGTAGACCGTCGAGTTCGCGGTGCACCAATTGGTATGCACGCTCACGTTCCTGTTGTGACGCCGCGGTGTCGGACGCCACCCGGAGCAGTCGTTGTGCCCGCGCCAGCCGGTCCTGTTCGGCACTGGTGAACCCGGTACGGCGGCGGCGGATCGCCTCTGCTTCAGCGACATCGAACGCGGTCACGTAGTCCTGCACGGCGTCGCGGTACTCGCGCGCGGCGTCGCGGTCTCCGAGCAGGTCGGTCACGTCGGCCGGCCTAAGGAAGTCCGCGCGCAGCTTGGCGCGGTGGAAACGCTCGGTGAGCGGGTCACGCATGTCGGTCATCAGCGGGTAGTCGAGCAGTGTCGCGACGTCCAGCTCGTAGTCCAGCCATCGGGTGTCGGTCCGGTCGTGTTCCTCTACAGTCCGCTCGATGGCACGCCGCCGCGCCGTGTCCGATTCCGCGCTGACCTGCGGTTCGGCGGGACGCTCCTCGAGCTGAGCTCGTGTTCTCGCTGAGACGATGGCCCGGAAAGTCGCGTAGCCGACACCGACCACCGGCAGCACGATCACCAACAGCTCGACCAGGCGGATGAGCAGTCCCATATCGCCAGGATGCCAGTTGAGCAGTTAGGGGGTTTTGATTCCGCTCCAGCTGGCTATTGCTCTGTTATGCGACACAAGACATTTAATCTCGGATCCCTGCTCTTCGTGGGTGCAGCGGCAGCCGCGATCACCACCGCTCCGCTGGCCGGTGCGCAGCCACCGCCACCGGCTCCGCCCCCACCGCCGCCGCCGGCGTGCGTCAACCCGGATGGCGGCCCGTGCGTGGCCGGCCCCGGAG
>NZ_JBSWXU010000273.1:0-2232 GCF_056160785.1 Mycobacterium sp. ABE4_509
GGGCCGGGGTGAGGGCCGCGCGGGCCGCGGCGCGGACCCGGTGATGCGCGTCGGCGGTCAGCGCAGTTTCGTCGGCGATCCCCGCCTCTTGGCGCAGCACGGTCGAGGCCACCGCGGAGTGCGCGTCGATGCGGGCCAGGTAGGCACGCCGGCCCCCGACCGCGGCATCCACCTCGGCGGTGCTCGGCGCGACGCGTTCCGGCCAGTGCGTCTCATCCCAGCCGGATGCCCAGATCACGCCGTCGGGGTGGGTGCGGCTGTACTCGCCGAGCAGCTCCAGGCAGTGCCGCAGCGACGTCGCCGGTCGCAGGTCCAGGCCGGTGAGGGCCAGCCCGGTGGCGGTGACGTGCACGTGGCTGTCCACGAACGCCGGGGCCACGAACCCACCGGCCAGGTCGACGACGGTGGCATCGGGAAACTGTGCCCGGCCGACGTCGTCGCTGCCCAGCCAGGCGATCAGGCCGTCACGCACCGCCAATGCGGTGGCGTCGGGCATGGCCGGGCTGTGCACGCGCCCGTTGAGCAGCAGAGTGGTGGTCATGTCGAATCGGCGGCGCGCTGACGCGCGCAGTTTCAGTCGGTCAGCCGGCGCTGCTCGGTGCCGCGTGCGGGACCCTCGGCGGAGGCGTCGGGGTCGTCGACGACGTCGATGACCTCGCCGTCGATGTAGTCACCGCGTCGCGCGGTGCGTCCGGCCATCCCGCCGACCGTGCTGATGCCGACGATGAGCGGGGCGCGCTTGGCCGCCAGGGCGGTCACCACCGGACGGGCGGCGGCGCGGGTGGGCGGAAGCAGCAGCAGAGCGCCGAGAACGGAACTGGCCAGGCCGGGAATCACGACCAGCACGGTACCGAGGGCGACGAGCACGCTGTCGGTGACCGCCCCTTGGGCATTGGCGGCGGTCAGGCCGGATTGCAGACGCTGCAGGTGCCGTCGCAGCTGCGAACCCGCCAAGGCCAGCCCGACGACGAACGTGGCCGCGACCGCGAGGACCGTCCAGCCGAAACCGATCGTCGAGACGAGCGCTACCAGCACGGCCAGTTCAACGACCGCGTAGACCAGGAACAGCCTCATCGCCATAGTGTCTCAACGGGCGGGCACCGGCGCGAGTTCCGGGGTATGGCCGCGGGCGGCTATGAATCGGCTGTGAATGCCTCGACCTCGATCGCGGCGTGCACCTTGTCGATGCCGCCGCGCAGGAGCGCCTGCGGGATGAAGTACCAGGCGTGGTTCCAGTACCGCCTGATGACCATGTCGAACACCCGCCGGGTCTCGGTCTTCGGCAGCATCCGCGCGACCGCCTCGACGGGTTCGCCCTTGACCTTGCCGAGCACGCCGCACTTCTGGATGGTGACCCGCGGGGTGTTGTTGATCCGCTTCGTCTTCCACGAGCCGTCGTCGGTGATGATCAGCAGTTTGTCGCCGTCCGGGACGCCCCACACCGGTGTCGGCTTGGGCCGGCCGTCCTTGGTGAACGTCGTCAGCAGCAGGTATTTCTCCCGGTAGACGTCGGCGAAGGTGGGTGCGGCCCGGTCAGTCACCGGTCACGCTGCCTTGATCTCGAGGGCCACGTTGTTGTTCATGCCGCCTCGCAGCTTGGAGAAGAAGTTGAAGGTCTTGCCGAGCAGCCCGTAGCGCCTGCCGATCGCGTCGTAGGCATCGGCAGTTCTCGCCGGATCGACCGAGGCCACCGCCTCCACGGCGTCGCTGAGCGGCTTTCCGCGCCGGTCGCAGACTGCGACGGTGACGCGGGGCGTGTTGCGGATGCGCTTGACCTTCCAGGACTTGCCCTGGGTGATCGCGATGAGGCCGTCGCCGTCGACCACCGCCCAGATGGGGGTCGGCTTCGGCCGGCCGTCCTTGGTGAAGGTGGTCAGCAGGATGTACTCGGATCCGGCGATGTCGGCGAAGGTGGGGGCCATGCCGACAATGTAGCTGCGGTGTAGCTGCGGACGGACCCGAGTACCTCAGGCCGCGAACTCGACCAGGTCGATGCTGAGTTGGCCTTCGAGGAGGCTGAGTCGGCGGTAGGTCGGTGGGCCGGGTAGTGGTGGTGCGGTGCTGTGGTAGACCGCGCCGGTGGGGGTGCGGTATTCGGCGGTGTGTACGCCGTTGTTCTCGGTGGTGGTGACCGTCCAGCCGGGGGCTTCTTTGGCGTAGTTGCAGCCTTGGCAGGCGCCCAGGCCGTTGAGTGCGCTGGTGGGGCCGTGCTCGCGAGCCGGGGTTGCGTGG
>NZ_JBSWXU010000274.1:0-2213 GCF_056160785.1 Mycobacterium sp. ABE4_509
CCCGGCAGGTTCACCGGCCCCGGCTGACCGTCCGGTCCCGGAGGCGGTGGTGGCGCCCCGGGATCCGGTGGGGGCGGGGGTGCCCCCGGCGGTGGCGCGGCCGGCACGGTGGTCGGCGGACCCCACGGGATGGTGATGCCGGGTGCGATCTCCAGCGTCGGCTGGATGACCGTCTCCGACGGTGGGGGCGGCTCGGTCGAACTCGGGGGCGGAGGCGGCGCCGCGGGCACGCCGGCATAGCCGCCGATCTCCTCGGGGTCGGGGAACGACTCGTTGTCGGTGCCGTCGAGCGCACCGTCCATCGTGGCCTTCCAGATGTCGGACGGCAGGCCCGAGCCGTACACCGGCGACCCCCACTGGTTCACCAGCGGTTCGGTGCCCTCGGTGGTCCCCACCCAGACCGCCGTGGCCAACGACGGCGTGAAGCCGACCATCCAGGCGTCGCGGTTGGCACCGGTGTCGCCGAGCTGATTGGTGCCCGTCTTGGCCGCCGACGGGCGGCCGCCGGCGAGGTTGTGGCCGCCGGAATAGCCGGCGATCGGCTCCATCGCCGAGATCACGTTGTCGGCGACGTCCTTGTCGATGCGCTGTTCGCCGGAGTTGTCCTCCTGGCTGGCGTCGTAGAGGACCGTGCCCTCGGCGTTGACGACCTTCTGCACGAAGTGCGGCTTGTGATAGACGCCCGAGTCGGCGATCGTCGCGTAGGCCGAGGCCATGTCGATCACCCGCGATTGGTACTGGCCCAGCACGACGCCGTTGTTGGGCGGTCCGCCCTGCCCGTCCTCGGACAGGGTGTGCTCGACACCCGGGAAGCTCTCGGCGATACCCGCACGGTGCGCGGCGTCGGCGACGTCGGCGGGCCCGTCCTCGAGCTCCAGCATCAGCCGGTAGTAGCTGGTGTTCAGCGACCGCTTGAGCGCCTCGGCG
The DNA here is from genome assembly GCF_056160785.1 of Mycobacterium sp. ABE4_509. Taxonomy (NCBI): domain Bacteria; kingdom Bacillati; phylum Actinomycetota; class Actinomycetes; order Mycobacteriales; family Mycobacteriaceae; genus Mycobacterium; species Mycobacterium sp. ABE4_509. Next base: position 928 of record NZ_JBSWXU010000274.1, read on the forward strand.
ATGTTGCAGGTGCCGCAGCCCCCGCCGCCGACGTTGCCGATCTCGATCCCGTTGACTGTCAACGGCGAGCTATCTACCTGATAGCCCAGGCCCATGCCCTGCTCGAGCGCGGCGATCAACGCGAACACCTTGAACGACGACCCGGTCGGCAGACCGGCCTGGGCGAAGTCGAACCCGGCGGCATCCGAACCGCCGTAGTAGGCCTTCACCCCGCCGTTTCTCGGGTCGATCGACACCACCGCGGCGCGCATGTCCGGGTCCTGACCGTCCATGTACTCCTCGACCGCGTCCACCGCCGCGGCCTGCGCCTGCGGATCGATCGTTGTGGTGATCTGCAGCCCTTCGGTGTTCAACGTCTGCTCGTTGATGTCGAAGATGTCCATCAGCTCGTTGATCACCTGCCGCTCGATCAGTCCGTTCGGGCCGGTGGTCTGGTTCTGGGTGCTCGCCGCGTCCGGCGGAATCGTCGGCGGGAACACCTGTGCGGCGCGGTCCTGTTCGGAGAGCGCGCCGATCTCGACCATGCCGTCGAGCACCCAGTTCCACCGGTCCTCCGCACCGACCGGGTCGACGGCCGGGTCCAGCGCCGAGGGCCGCTGGATCAACGCGGCCAGCAACGCGCCCTCGGCGACGTCGAGCTGTTCGACCGGTTTGGCGAAATAGGCCTGCGACGCCGCGGCCACCCCGTAGGCACCGCGGCCGAAATAGATGATGTTCAAGTAGGACTCGAGCACCTGGTCCTTGGACCATTCGCTGGACATCTTGGTGGAGATCACCAGTTCCTTGGCTTTTCGGATCAACCCGCCCACACCGGAGCGGGCGTCGCCGACCAAGGCGTTCTTCACGTACTGCTGGGTGATCGTCGACCCGCCCTGTAGATCGCCGCCGAAGATGTTGTTCTTGGCGGCGCGCAGGAACCCGGTCAGGGAGAACCCCGGATTGGAGTAGAAGTCGCGATCCTCGGCGGCCATCACCGCGTCCCGCACGTGCACCGGGATCTGGTCGATACTCACGTCGACCCGGTTGCCTTCGGGCGGAACGATCTTGGCGATCTCGCTGCCGTCGCCGGCCAGGATGGTCGACACCTGCGCGGTGCGGATGTCACCGGGCTTGGGAACGTCGACGATCAGGTACGCCATCCCGAACGTCAGCACCGGCAACACGATCAGCACAACCGCGGCGGCCGCCAGGCCGCGGCGCACCCACCGCCAGTTGATCCGCTCGCGCAGGCCGGGCCCCGAGGGACCGTTCCCGCCGGGGCCGTCGCCGCCCGGACCGCCCCCGCC
>NZ_JBSWXU010000275.1:0-2165 GCF_056160785.1 Mycobacterium sp. ABE4_509
CCGCCGACGAGTTCGCGGGCGGCGGCAACGGCTCCCGCCCGGGCACCCGGGGGAGCCACCGCCTCGCCGAGTCCCCGCGCGACCGAGGTGCTGACTCTCAGGCCGATGTCCAGGCCGGTGGTGGCGCAGGCAGCGGTGAAAGCCACGGGAGCGGTGGCGACACCGGCCGCGCGTCCGATCAGGCGGCTGACAGCCGCTCTCACTTGGTGGAGCCGCTGCGCGCCGCAGACTTGCGGGGTGCCGACTTGCGGGCCGTCGACTTGCTCGGTGCCGACTTGCTCGGTGTCGACTTGGTCGGTGCCGACTTGCGGGCCGTCGACTTGCCCGGTGCGCTGGCCGGCTTGCTGGCGGTCGCCTTCGGGGCGCTGCTGGACTGCTCACCGTTGGTGCCGTCGGTGCGATGGCTGAGCTGGTGCACCACCAGCGCAGCGCCGCCGACGGTGACCAGTAGTGGCCATTCGACCAGTCCGACCGCGCCGATCGCGCCGAGGGTGAGTGCCGCGGCGGCCGAGGAATGGCTGCCGCTGCTGAGGCCGGAACGCACGCCGTTGGCGACGCCCTGCACGCCACCGACCACGCCGCTGACAGCTGCGCCACCCACCGCTCCCGCGGCGGCGGTGGTCGCGTCGGCCACTCGTGTCACACCCCTGAAGGCCGTCGTCACAGGATTCATCTCCAACTCCTCGATTCGCCTCGCCGCAGGCTCGAATTCACTCTGTGGACATTCCCCAATAACCGACCGTTATACACAGGTTTGGTGAACTCCACCCGCCGGTCATCGGGGCTGAAGAGGGAAATCGTCGGGGGGCCAGACGAACTGGGCGTCAATTCTTTTTTCGGTGGGTGGGACGTCAAACAGGTGGTTGCCGCATCGTTACCGAGGTTTGCCCCATCTGTCACATGGGTAACTCTGATCACTGTGGCCGCCTCGCTGCGCCACAGCCGACAGCAGAGAAAGAGCCGGATGGATCGAGAACATGCACACAGTTCTGTACCTCAGCACCCGCGGCGCGGTGTATGAGACTCGCGCCTACAGCAAGGCCGACATCGCCGAACTCGTCAGCGAGCAGGGCCTGCAATCGCTGACCAGCAGCGACCGCCAGTTCGACTACTGGTTCGGGCCGTCTCCGCAGGGCTGCCAGGCCCGGGTGAACCGGGCGGCCACCGAGCTGTTGCTGGCAACGACGGACTTCACCGCCAAGACGGTGCCGCTGCTGCGCGGCTGTGTCGTGCTCGCCACCCATGACGCCGACGGCGACCTGGATGGTTTGAGCTGGCAGCAACTGGATCTACTGGTCGACCGCAGCCACACCCTGAGCGCCCGCGACGACCGGATGCTCAACCGCCGGATCGCCCGTGACAGCCGGCGCCGGCAGCGGGTGGCGCCGGCCACCCCCGCTCCCGGTGCCCGCCCCGTGCGTGCGCCTCTGCCGGCGTACCGCTGAGCGGCGTCCTCGGGAGGGACCGCGCCCGGATCTTGCGTACGCTCGGTCCCGTACCGACGACGAAAGATTCACGATCATGAAGGCAACGGTCACCCCTGCCGCCGAGAGCGCCATCGGCGACCTCGCCCAGCGCTACGGGCTGTCCCGCGAAGCGGTGCTGGCCATGCTGTTCGCCGTCCACACCGGCGGCGGCACCATGGCCCAGTTCTCGATCCCCGAGCTCGGCGGCAGCGGTCAGTGGATGCGCGGTGGCATGACCATGGTCGGTGACATGTTCGACCACGGGCTCAAGGCGCGGGTTGACGCGCTGTGCAACGAGTTGGCCCAGCTGCTGGCCACCACCACGGTGTTTCCCGCGCCGGCCGCCGGTTCTCCGGGCCCTGCGGGTGGCTTCACCGCGGCGAACTGGTGGCCCGCCGACCTCGGCGTGCCCAGTTCGACGGGCGGCCAGAACAACATCCGCTACGCGGTCTTCCCCGGGACTCGGCGGCTGGCCATCCATTTCGACGGTGCCACGCGCGTCTTCGACACCGGTGATCACCAGATCGGCGGCGTCCAGCAGCAGCAGGGCGGCGGCTTCGGATCGGTCAGCTTCACCAGCCAACTCGGTACTTTCGGGGTGTCGAGCCTGAGCGAACTCGGGGCCCGGCAGGTGGCCGACACCCCCGCCGCCGCGCCCGCGCCGCGCCACCAGGCCCCCGAGCCGGCTCCCCAGCGACC
>NZ_JBSWXU010000276.1:0-2158 GCF_056160785.1 Mycobacterium sp. ABE4_509
CAGACACACTATTGGGCTTTGAGACAACAAGCCCGTGCCCCTGTGGTTTGGGGGTGGCTCTGCCGTCCGGTGGGGTCGGAGTGTTGTTGCCCTGCTTTGGTGGTGGGGTGTGGTGTTTGATTTGTGGATAGTGGTTGCGAGCATCTAAGGCGCGAGGGTTTTCTCTTGTGTCTTTGTTGTATGCAATTTTGTTGAAACTCATTTTTTTGAGTGACTCATTTTTTGGTTTTGTGTTGTAAGTGTTTAAGGGCGCATGGTGGATGCCTTGGCACTGGGAGCCGATGAAGGACGTGGGAGGCTGCGTTAAGCCTCGGGGAGCTGTCAACCGAGCGTGGATCCGAGGATGTCCGAATGGGGAAACCCGGCACGAGTGATGTCGTGTCACCCGGCACTGAATGTATAGGTGTCGGGGGGGAACGCGGGGAAGTGAAACATCTCAGTACCCGTAGGAAGAGAAAACAATTGTGATTCCGTGAGTAGTGGCGAGCGAAAGCGGAGGATGGCTAAACCGTGTGCATGTGATACCCGGCGGGGGTTGTGTGTGCGGTGTTGTGGGGTCTGTGTTCTCTGGTCCGCCGATCAGGGCAGCAGTGAGAAAAACATGTGTTAGCGGAAGTGGCCTGGGATGGTCTGCCGGAGAGGGTGAGAGTCCCGTATGCGAAAACATGTGTTCTGTTGTCACAGTGTCCCCGAGTAGCAGCGGGCCCGTGGAATCTGCTGTGAATCTGCCGGGACCACCCGGTAAGCCTGAATACTTCTCAGTGACCGATAGCGGATTAGTACCGTGAGGGAATGGTGAAAAGTACCCCGGGAGGGGAGTGAAAGAGTACCTGAAACCGTGCGCTTACAATCCGTCAGAGCCCTCGCTTGTGTGTGGGGTGATGGCGTGCCTTTTGAAGAATGAGCCTGCGAGTCAGGGACATGTCGCGAGGTTAACCCGGGTGGGGTAGCCGTAGCGAAAGCGAGTCTGAATAGGGCGTATCCAATCCGGAGGGGTTGGTGTAGTGGTGTGTTCTGGACCCGAAGCGGAGTGATCTACCCATGGCCAGGGTGAAGCGCGGGTAAGACCGCGTGGAGGCCCGAACCCACTTAGGTTGAAGACTGAGGGGATGAGCTGTGGGTAGGGGTGAAAGGCCAATCAAACTCCGTGATAGCTGGTTCTCCCCGAAATGCATTTAGGTGCAGCGTCGCAGTGTTCGTGTTGGAGGTAGAGCTACTGGATGGCCGATGGGCCCTACTAGGTTACTGACGTCAGCCAAACTCCGAATGCCGACACGGTGTAATGCGGCAGTGAGACGGCGGGGGATAAGCTCCGTGCGTCGAGAGGGAAACAGCCCAGATCGCCGGCTAAGGCCCCTAAGCGTGTGCTAAGTGGAAAAGGATGTGCAGTCGCGAAGACAACCAGGAGGTTGGCTTAGAAGCAGCCACCCTTGAAAGAGTGCGTAATAGCTCACTGGTCAAGTGATTGTGCGCCGATAATGTAGCGGGGCTCAAGCACACCGCCGAAGCCGCGGCAGCCACTTCGTGTGGCTGGGTAGGGGAGCGTCCTGCATCCGGTGAAGCAGCAGCGTGAGCTAGTTGTGGAGGGTGTGGGAGTGAGAATGCAGGCATGAGTAGCGATGAGGCAAGTGAGAACCTTGCCCGCCGGAAGACCAAGGGTTCCTGGGCCAGGCCAGTCCGCCCAGGGTGAGTCGGGACCTAAGGCGAGGCCGACAGGCGTAGTCGATGGACAACGGGTTGATATTCCCGTACCCGTGTGTGAGCGTCCCTGATGAATCCATTTTGCTAACCGCCCAAATGGTGGTCCACCAATCCCTTCGGGGTGCGGGGATCACCGGCTGCGCGGAACCCAGGTGGGTAGTAGTCAAGCGATGGGGTGACGCAGGAAGGTAGCCGTACCAGTCAGTGGTAATACTGGGGCAAACCTGTAGGACGAACAGTAGGCAAATCCGCTGTTCATGTGTCTGAGAGGTGATGCATAGCCGAGTGAGGCGAATTCGGTGATCCTATGCTGTCGAGAAAAGCCTCTAGCGAGCGCACACACGGCCCGTACCCCAAACCAACACAGGTGGTCAGGTAGAGAATACCGAGGCGTACGAGTGAACTATGGTTAAGGAACTCGGCAAAATGCCCCCGTAACTTCGGGAGAAGGGGGACC
>NZ_JBSWXU010000277.1:0-2149 GCF_056160785.1 Mycobacterium sp. ABE4_509
CTGCTGGGCGTCGGATCCGCTGGGGGCGGCGGCGGCCGGGGCGGCCAGGCCCAGGACGGCGGCCGACAGTCCGGCAGCGGCGGCGGTGGCGGTGGCGGGGTTGAGCTTGTTCATTTCGGGTTCCTCTTCTCGGTGATCTTGTCGCTGATCTTGGTCTTCTGGTGCGTGTAACCGGCAGGTCAGAGCGGTGATTCCGGGTGGCAGGAATTGACCGCCGGGTGGCAGAAACCAGCCGCCGCGGCGGGTTCGGGCACCTTCGCGGGGGCCGACCGGAATAACCCGATGGCGGTCGGCGTCGATGACGGAAGCCGGCCAGGCGAGCAGGGTTGACGCCGGGCAGGACCCGATCCCGACCATCCCGAAGGAATCCGCATGGCCACCATCACCACGGCAGACAACACCGAGATCTTCTACAAGGACTGGGGATCGGGTCAGCCGATCGTGTTCAGCCACGGCTGGCCCCTTTCCTCCGACGACTGGGACAACCAGATGCTGTTCTTCCTGCAGCAGGGTTACCGCGTCATCGCCCACGACCGGCGTGGTCACGGCCGGTCGACCCAGACCGTCGACGGCCACGACATCGACCACTACGCCGACGATCTCGCCGCGCTGACCGAGCAGCTCGACCTGCGCGAGGCCATCCACATCGGGCATTCGACCGGGGGCGGGGAAGTGGTTCGCCACCTGGCCCGCCACGGCGAGAGCCGGGTCGCCAAGGCGGCGTTGATCAACGCCGTGCCACCGTTGATGGTCCGTACCGAGGCCAACCCGGGCGGGCTGCCCAAGGAGGTGTTCGACGATCTGCAGGCGCAGCTGGCCGCCAACCGATCGGAGTTCTACCGTTCACTGGCCGCCGGCCCGTTCTACGGATTCAACCGCCCCGGTGTCGAGCCGTCCGAGGCGATCATCGAGAACTGGTGGCGGCAGGGCATGATGGGTGACGCCTGGTCTCACTACGACGGGATCGTCGCGTTCTCCCAGACCGACTTCACCGAGGATCTGAAGAAGATCGCCGTACCGGTGCTGGTGATGCACAGCGAAGACGATCAGATCGTTCCCTATGTGGCGTCGGGCCCGAAGTCGGCGGAGCTGCTGCAGAACGGGAGTCTCGTTACCTACCAGGGCCTTCCGCACGGCATGCCCACCACCCACGCCGATGTCGTCAACGCCGACCTGCTCGACTTCATCAGGTCCTGATCGCGCCGAAACGGCATTCCGGCAGTGAAAGTGCGAGAAGAGGCCTGCCGGAATGCCAGTTCGGCGAGAACGCGTGGCTCAGAGCCGGGTGTGCTCCAGGGGCACCCAGCCCAGACACCCGGCCCCGATGCTGCCCAGCCACAGCCGTCCGTCGCCCTCCACCACCGCGGTCACCATGCTGAACGCCGGATGCGTGGTGCGAAGCCCGGCGACGGGCTCGCCGCTGTCGGGGTCGAACGCCACCGCCCACACCACCGCCGCGGGTTTGGGCTGCAGGCGGGCCGGCAGCTGCCACAGCATCCTGCGCAGCACCGGTGGCCCAGCCGCCAACCGGTCCGCCAGCGGGTTGGCCGGGGTGACCATGGCACACCAGATCCTGCCGTCGGCACCGGTGGACAGGTTGTCCGGCATCGCGGGCAGATTGACCGCCAGCGGTGTCATCGACCCCGCCTGCGGTCCGGTCAGCCGGTACTTCGACAGCCGCCGACCCTGCGTCTCGGCGATCACCAACGCCGACCCGTCCGCGGTCGGCGTCACCCCGTTGGCGAAGTACAGCCCGTCGAGCACGGTGCGGACCGTGCCTTCGGCGTCCAGCCGGTGCAGTGCCCCGCGGCCGCGGGCCTCCAGAATCGCGCCGAGGTAGTCGGCGACGGTGAACGCACTGGTCGACTCGGTGAAGAAGACGGTGCCGGCCCCGGCCTCGGTGACATTCGAGCAGAACCGCAGGGGCCGGCCGGCCACCGTGTCGACCATGGTGGTCAGGTTCCCGGCGCCGTCGAGGGCGAGCAGCCCCCGCGGGCTGTCGCAGATCAGCAACCGGCCGTCGCCGGTGAACCCCAACCCCAACGGGCGCCCGCCGGTGTTCGCGACGACCTCGGGGTCGCGGCAGCCGGGCTGCAGCCGCAAGATGCTGCAGTCGGCCCGCCTCTTATACCCATCTCCGATCCCACAA
>NZ_JBSWXU010000278.1:0-2128 GCF_056160785.1 Mycobacterium sp. ABE4_509
GCGCAACGCGGCCGACGAGCCGGCCGATCCCGCCGGTGGTGCCGGCGGCGGACCGTCGTCGCCGGGCGAGCCCGATCTGGCCAAGGCCGCCGAAGTGGGCCTGGTCGAGATCGGCGATCGGAGCCGAGATCCCCGCGACGCCATCATCGCGTGTTACGCGGCGATGGAACGCGAACTGAGCAAGTCCCCGGGAACCGTCCCGCAGGACTCCGACACCCCCTCGGAGGTGCTGGCGCGGGCAATCGAGACGCACGCGTTGCGCGAGGGCACCGCACGCGAGCTGGTCGAGCTGTTCGAAGAGGCCAGGTTCAGCCGGCACGTCATGGACGAGGGGCACCGTGCCGACGCGGTGCACGCCCTGCAGCGGGTGCAACGCGAGCTGGCGGTCGAGTTGTGATCAAAGTCGTTGTGTGCGGTGTGATTCTGGTGTCGGCGGTGCAGGGTTTCGCGCTCACCCAGCTCGACCGCGACATCGTGCTGGCGGTGTCCGGGGCGGCCCTGGCCACGGTGCTGCTGGTGGTCCGGCGACGCTTGGCGACTCAGCCCGACGCGATCGGCGAGGCGGTGGCCGACGAGGCCGACGCGTCGCTGCGACGCTGGCGGGGGCGCACCGAGACGTTGATCTCGTGGGCGGACTCGTCGCGCTCGGACTGGGACCGCAGGTTGCGCCCGATGCTGGCCAGACAGTTCGAACTGGCCGGCGGTCATCGGAAGTCCAAGGACCCGAAAGTGTTTCAGGCCAGCGGCCGAATGGTGTTCGGTGACGAGCTCTGGCAGTGGGTCGATCCGCAGAACATCTCGCGCACCGGCGCCCGGGAACCCGGCCCGGGCCGTGCGGTGCTCGGCGACATCCTCGAACGGCTGGAGCGGCTGTGACAGCGGCGCCGGCGACGACGACCGCCCAGTGCGCGGCGGTCATCGACGAGATCGGTCGGGTGGTCGTGGGGAAACGCCCGGCGCTGCACCTGATCCTCACCACGGTGCTGGCCCGCGGACACATGCTGGTCGAGGATCTACCCGGACTCGGAAAGACGCTGATCGCCAAGTCGTTCGCCGCGGCGCTGGGGCTGGAGTTCACCCGGGTGCAGTTCACCCCCGATCTGCTGCCCGCCGATCTGCTGGGTTCGACCATCTACGACATGCAGTCCGGCCGGTTCGAGTTCCGCCGCGGACCGGTGTTCACCAACCTGCTGCTCGGCGACGAGATCAACCGGACACCGCCGAAAACCCAGGCCGCGCTGCTGGAGGCGATGGCCGAACGCCAGGTCAGCATCGACGGCGTCACCCACCGGCTGCCCGATCCGTTTCTGGTGCTGGCCACCGACAACCCGATCGAGTACGAGGGCACCTATCCGCTGCCGGAAGCCCAACTGGATCGGTTCGCCGTCCGGCTGGAGCTGAAGTATCTGTCCGAACCCGAGGAAACGACCATGCTGCGCCGCCGCCTCGAGCGCGGTTCGGCACAACCGACGGTCAGCCGGGTGGTCGACATGGACGATCTACTGGCCATGCAGGAGTCGGTCGAGCAGGTGAGCGTCCACGACGACGTGCTGGGCTACGTGGTGGCCCTGGCGACAGCGAGCCGGACACACCCGCAGGTCGCCGTCGGCGCCAGTCCGCGCGCCGAACTCGACCTGGTGCAACTGGCCCGTGCCCACGCGCTGCTGCTCGGGCGCGACTACGTCATTCCCGAGGACGTCAAGTCGCTGGCGGTGCCCGCGATGGCCCACCGGATCAGCCTGCGTCCGGAGATGTGGGTCCGCCGGGTCCAGGGCGCCGACGTGGTCGAGGAACTGCTCCGTCGCACGCCGGTGCCGCGCGCCCGGACCGGTCCATGACTGCTATGCAGTTACGTTGGCGGGCTTCGTCGTTGACCAGGGCGGTGGCGACATGCGCGGCAGCCGCTGTCGCGGCGGCGGTGTTGTCCGGACGGCCGGACCTGGTCGCGTTCGCGGCGCCGCTGCTGGGCGTGCTCTGCTCGATCGGGTGGCAGCGTCCGGTGCCGTTGGTGACCGTGCAGGCCGATCCGCCGCTGCAGCGATGTTTCGAGGACGAGCCGGTGCGGGTGCGGCTGATGGCCCGCGCCGGTGACGGCAGCGCGGTCGGGCTGCGCTGCTCGGCGCCGGGC
>NZ_JBSWXU010000279.1:0-2034 GCF_056160785.1 Mycobacterium sp. ABE4_509
GACCCAGACCCAGTCGCAGTCGCAGACGCCGCCACCTGCTCCGGCGCCTTCCCCAGCTCCGGCGCCTTCCCCCGCGCCCGCGCCGACTCCGGCCGCCAGCCCCGCGCCGGCGCCGACCGGTCAGTCCGGGGATCCCGGCGCGATCATCTCGGCGATCGAGTCGCTGGCCGGACTGCACGAGCGCGGCATCCTCTCCGACGAGGAGTTCGCCGCCAAGAAAGCCGAGCTGCTCGGCCGGCTCTGAGGCCGGCCGAGCCCACGAGCGTACGGATTCTGCGCGAATAGGCCCGATTTCCGTCAGAAACCGCACTGCCGCGCTTACTTGGCGTCACCCCGGCCGAAGTACAGCTCCTGGGTGGCGATGCAGACCAACTGGCCCGCCCGGTTGTACATCGTCGAGGTGGCCAGGCCCCGGCCGCCGATGCCGCTCGGCGAGGACTGATCCGAGAGCACCCAGTCCGAGAGGTCGATGGGCCGGTGGAACCACAGCGCATGATCGATCAGCGCGTTGAACGTGCTGATCGCCGTGGCGCCGCGCATCGTCAGCGCCGTCTCGAGCATGGTCGTACCGGACAGATAGGTCAGCAGAGCGCACCCCAGGATGTCGTCGGCGGGCACCGGCTCGGCCGGCCGCCACCACAACCGGATCCGCGGTGACGGGTTCGGCTGGTCCAGCGCCAGCCGCGGGGGCGCATCGACGTAGCGCAGGTCGAAAGGCTGCGGGCGCACCCAGTACCCGCCCGCTTCCTCGGCGTAGTCCCCCAACTGCTGCTGCACCGGTGCCAGCGAGTCGGGATCGGGCACCTCCGGCATAGGCTGCTGGTAGTCCGTCGACTCGACCGGGGCGCTGAACGACGCCAGGGCTTCGAGCAGGATCTGTCCGTCCTGGCGGGCGGTGACCTGCCGGGTCGACAGTGTCCCGCCGTCGCGTGCCGCATCGACATGGAGGTCGACGGGCTTGCGGGCGTCCCCGGCGCGCACGTAGTAGACGTGCACGCTGTGCGGCGTCCGTCCCGGGGCGGTGCGGCTGGCGGCCATCAGGGCCTGCCCGGCGATGTGGCCCCCGACGATGTGGTGGGCCGGGTTGTCCATCTGGGTGGCGACGAAGTGCAGATCGTCGACGCGGTCGACCTGCAGGGTGGTGATGACGTCGGTCAGGGACGGCTGGCGGTAGGACACCCCGGCATCATGCCGTGCCGCCCACCGGCCCGCGCGGCTAGCATCCGGTGGATGAGCGACGTGGAGCAGGACCCGGACTACCGCTTCACACTTGCCAACGAACGAACCTTCCTGGCCTGGATCCGCACCTCGCTGGCCCTGGTCGCCGGAGGAGTGGCGATCGTGCAGTTCGTTCCCGAGTTCGGCGTTCCGGGGGTGCGCCACGTGTTGAGCGTGGTTCTCACCGCCGGCGGCGGCCTGCTTGCCGCGTTGGCGGTGCGCCGCTGGCAGCGGGTGCAGATGGCGATGCGGCGCAACGCCGACCTGCCGCCGACCCATGTGCCGGCGATCCTGGGGGTGACGGTCTTCGTGGTCACCGTCGGGGTGCTGATCGTGTTGATGATCTGGCCGCCCGGGGGTTCCTGAGGTGCCCGGCCCCGCCCCGGACAAGCCGGGGTTGCAGGCCGAGCGCACCCTGATGTCCTGGGAGCGCAGCGCCTTCGGCTTCCTGGTCGGCGGGGCGCTGGTGCTGCTCAAGCCGCACGGCCCGCTCGGGGTCGGGCGCAGCGCACTGGCCATCGTCGCCGGCCTGCTGGCCCTGGTGGCCCTCTGGCTCGGATACCGGCGCTCACGCGGGGTCCACACCGACCCCACCGACACCGCTGACACCACCACGCTGCCCGCACCCGGGTTCGAGGTGGCCGTGCTCGGTTACAGCACAGCGGGTTTCGCCGCGCTGATCGTGGTGGCCGTGCTGTTCGCGCCGTGAGCGCTCTAGGGTGCACTCAGTGTCAGGGTGAGGTCACCGCTTCTTGCGGTGGTTGGATCCTTTACACCTGGTGTCTGGCTCGTAGGGTGCCTGCCGCCTTCGGGTTG
>NZ_JBSWXU010000280.1:0-2032 GCF_056160785.1 Mycobacterium sp. ABE4_509
GCGGGGCCCGGGCCGTGCAGTCGCTGGCCGCCGCCGCCGACGTCGCCCACCGTCAGGGCGTCGCGCTGTCCGTCGACCACCCCAGCCGCATCCGGGTCAGCATCGACGGCGACGTCGCTCTGGCCTTTCCCGCCACCCTGCCCGACGCCACCCCGGAGGACGACATCCGCGGCATCGGTGCTGCCCTGTACGCACTGCTGGTCAACCGCTGGCCGCTGCCGGAGACCGGCGACCCCAGCGGGGTGGCCCCGGCCGACCGCGACTCCGCCGGCCAGCCCGTCGAACCCAAGGCCATCGACCGCGACATCCCGTTCCAGATCTCGGCCGCGTCGGTTCGGGCGGTCCAGGACGGCGGCGCCATCCGCAGTGCCGGCACGCTGCTCAACCTGCTCCAGCAGGCCACCGCGGTGGCCGATCGCACCGATCACATCGCACCGGTCGAGACCGCCCCCGAACGGCCCGACGACACCTGGGAGCCCGAGCCCGACCCCGACACTCAGGCGCGCCGCCGCAAGGGCCTGATCATCGGGCTGAGCATCGGAGCCGCGGTCGTCATCCTGGTGGTGGTGCTGATGGGCACGGTGCTGAGCAACATCTTCGGCGACGTCGGTGGCGGGCTCGGCGGCGACGAACTAGGCCTCAACTCCCCGACCACGTCGTCGGAGGCCGACTCCCCCACCACCACCCCGGGCCAGGCCGTCGAGCCGGTGTCGGCCACGGTGTTCTCCCCCGGCGGCGAGGCTGACGCCCCCGACCTGGCCGGGCTGGCCATCGACGGCGACACCACCACGGTGTGGCCGACCGACACCTACAGCGACCCCGAACCCTTCCCGAACTTCAAGAACGGACTCGGGCTGATCCTGCGGCTGAGCCAGCCGACCACACTGGGCTCGGTCGACATCGACCTCAACAGCACCGGCACCTCCGTGCAGATCCGCTCGGCGTCCAGCGCGACCCCGTCGGCGCTGGACGACACCACGGCACTGACCGAGCCGGTCGCGCTGCGGCCCGGCAACAACACCATCGAGGTCGAGGACGCCGAACCCACCTCCTATGTGCTGGTGTGGATCACCAAACTGGGCCAGGTCGACGGCGAAAGCCGCTCCGACATCGCCGAGATCACCCTGCACGCGGCGTCCTGACCCGCGATCCACATCCGGCCAACGGGCATCTGTGCAGCTCAGCGGCTCCGCTCGAAACTGGTGAGCCGCACCCCCGCCGGGGGCGCTTAGTGTTCGGCTGTGAGGAACAGCGGGCAGCGACGGGAACGCCCGGGACGGCTGCGCACCGACGACGAGTTGCTCGCCGCGCACACCCGGGGTGAGCGCTACGCATTCGAGGAACTGTTCCACCGCCACCACCGCCAGCTGTACCGGCTGGCGCGGCTGACCAGCCGTGACCCCGACGACGCGGCCGACGCCCTGCAGGACGCGATGCTGGCCGCGCACCGCGCCGCGCACCGGTTCCGCTACGACTGCACGGTCAGCAGCTGGCTGTACCGCATCGTGGTCAACGCCTGCCTCACCCGGCTGCGCCGCAATCGCGTCCACGCCCACGAGCAGCTCGACGACCAGCTCCTCGGGTATGCGGACCCGAGCGGCCGGGTGGACACCGCGATCGTGGTGGAACACGCCCTGATGGGGCTGCCCGTCGACCAGCGGGCCGCGGTGGTGGCGGTCGACATGCAGGGTTATTCGATCGCCGAGACGGCGCGGATGCTGGGCGTGCCCGAGGGCACGGTGAAGAGCCGCTGTTCACGGGCCCGCGGCAAGCTCGCCGGCGTGCTGGACGGCCTGACCGCGGGCACGGCGGCGGACTGAACCCCGTCGGTTAGCCTCGAACCGTCTGCAGGGGACGACGATCGGCGGGGGCAGCGATGGGCGACGGCGCGGACCACGATCCCGACCCGCAGAAACCCGCGCTCACCGCGGCCCTGCTCGCCGATCTGCAGGCCGGCCTGCTCGACGACGCGACCGCCGCCCGGGTACGCCGACGCGCCCGCGCCGACCCCGAGGCCGCACGCATCCTCGCC
>NZ_JBSWXU010000281.1:0-1933 GCF_056160785.1 Mycobacterium sp. ABE4_509
GCGCTGGACCGACGGCGGCGGCTCGCGGGTGCGGGTGCTGCGCGGGGTGCGCTCGGGTGCGTATGTGCGCCGCACCGGCGACGACGTCCAGCCCGGAGATGTGGCGGTCCGTGCCGGGACCATCATCGGGGCGGCCCAGGTGGGGCTGCTCGCGGCGGTCGGTCGCGAACGGGTGCTGGTGCATCCGCGGCCCCGGTTGTCGGTGATGTGCGTCGGGGGTGAGCTCGTCGACATCAGCCGCACCCCGGGCAACGGTCAGGTCTACGACGTCAACTCCTATGCGTTGGCGGCCGCCGGTCGTGACGCCGGGGCGGACGTGAACCGCGTCGGGATCGTCTCCACCGAGCCCAAACAGCTGCGCGAGACGGTCGAGGGGCAGCTGAACCGCGCTGAGGTGGTGGTGATCGCCGGGGCCGTCGGCGGTGCGGCTGCCGAGGGTGTGCGGGCGGTGCTCAGCGAACTCGGCGACATGGAGGTCAGCCGGATCGCGATGCATCCCGGGTCCGTGCAGGGCTTCGGTCAGCTCGGTCCCGACGGTGTTCCGGTGTTCCTGTTGCCGGCGAACCCGGTCAGCGCGCTGGTGGTGTTCGAGATCATGGTGCGCCCGCTGATCCGGCTGTCGCTGGGTAAGCGCCAGCCGATGCGGCGGATCGTGCAGGCCCGGGCACTGTCGCCGATCACGTCGGTCGCGGGCCGAACCGGCTTCCTGCGCGGACAGTTGATGCGCGACCAGGACACCGGGGAGTACCTGGTGCAGGCCCTCGGCGGCGCCCCGGGGGCGTCGTCTCATCTGCTGGCGACCCTGGCCGAGGCAAACTGTCTGGTGATGGTGCCCGGTGAGGCCGAGCAGATCCGCACCGGTGAGATCGTCGACGTCGCATTCCTGGCTCAGCGCGGCTGAGGCGGCGGTGCGGGCGCGGTGATGAACCTGTGGAGTTCCCGTTCGCAGCATCCGGGGTGGCCGTTGCCGGTGGGCCCGCTGCGGGTGCCCGGCGGGACGGTGCGGCTGCGGCCGATCCGGCTGCGTGACGGCGCCCAGTGGAGCAGGACCCGGTTGGCCGACCGTGCGCACCTGGAGCCCTGGGAACCGGTGTCGGATCTGAATTGGGAAGTGCGGCATTCTGTTTCGGCCTGGCCCTCGGTGTGTTCGGGTCTTCGTGGGGAGGCCCGGCGGGGCCGGATGCTGCCGTATGCGATCGAGCTCGACGGTCAGTTCGCCGGTCAGCTCACCATCGGCAACGTGACGCACGGGGCGCTGCGGTCGGCCTGGATCGGCTACTGGGTGGCCAGCGGGTCGACCGGGGGAGGGGTCGCGACCGCGGCCCTGGCGTTGGGTCTGGATCATTGTTTCGGCAAGGTCATGCTGCACCGGGTGGAGGCCACCGTGCGGCCCGAGAACGCGGCGAGCAGGGCGGTGCTGGCTAAGGCCGGTTTCCGCGAAGAGGGCCTGCTGAAGCGCTACCTCGAGGTCGACGGCGCGTGGCGTGACCATCTGCTGGTCGCCATCACCGTCGAGGAATTGAGCGGGTCGGTGGCGGCGGCGCTGGTGCATGCCGGCCACGCGGCCTGGACCTAGTGTTTGCGACCCGACACCCCCAACCTGTTACCAATGTGACACATGTGACTGGTGGTGCTTGTCTCCAGCGAATTACAGGTGTGTAATTGACATCGGCGCGCCGCCCACGGATGCGCTGGTCACAGACCTAGCCTGATGGGGAAAGGAGCAGGCGCCATGCCAAGCATCCCCCAATCTCTTCTCTGGATCTCGCTCGTTGTGCTGTGGCTCTTCGTGCTGGTCCCCATGCTGATCAGCAAGCGTGATGCGGTACGCCGCACCAGCGACGTCGCGCTGGCCACCCGGGTGCTCAACAGCGGCACCGCGGTTCGGCTGCGCCGGCGCGGCCCGGCGGCCGGGCATCGCAGCGATCCGGAC
>NZ_JBSWXU010000282.1:0-1911 GCF_056160785.1 Mycobacterium sp. ABE4_509
ACCTCAGTGGGGGCGGTGCCACGCTCCTATCAAGTCACGCCGGCCGGTCCTTCACACCTGATGCCGACAAAACACATGCTCGCCAACCCGACGGCGGCAGGCACCCTACGAGCCAGACACCAGGTGTAAAGGATCCAACCACCGCAAGAAGCGGTGACCTCACCCTGACACTGACATCACCCTAGAACCGGGGTCGGACAGAACCGGGCAACCCGGCCGCATCCGCGGGCGCCCCGGCTGGCAGGCTGAACAGCTGTGCGCAGAACCGGTCCCTTTGCCGTCGGCGATCGCGTGCAACTCACCGATGCCAAGGGCCGGCGCTACACGATGGTGCTCAAACCGGGCGGCGAGTTCCACACCCATCGCGGCATCATCGCTCTCGACGATGTGATCGGGCTGCCCGAGGGCAGCGTGATCCGGTCGACCAACGGTGACCCGTTCCTGGTGTTGCGGCCGCTGCTCGTCGACTACGTGATGTCGATGCCGCGCGGCGCCCAGGTGGTCTACCCGAAGGACGCCGCCGCGATCGTCCACGAGGGCGACATCTTCCCGGGCGCGCGGGTGCTGGAGGCCGGCGCCGGTTCGGGTGCGCTGACCTGCTCGTTGTTGCGCGCGGTCGGCCCTGGCGGGCACGTGAGCTCCTACGAGATCCGCGAGGACCACGCCGAGCACGCGGTGCGCAACGTGACGACCTTCTTCGGTGAGCAACCCGCCAACTGGGAGCTGGTGACCGCCGACCTGAACGACTACGCGGGCCCCGAAGTCGACCGGGTGGTACTCGACATGCTGGCTCCCTGGGAGGTGCTCGACACCGTGGCCCGGGCGCTGGTGGCCGGTGGTGTGCTGATGGTCTACGTCGCCACGGTCACCCAGCTGTCCCGAACCGTCGAGGCACTGCGCGAACAACAGTGCTGGACCGAGCCGCGGGCGTGGGAGAGCATGCAGCGCGGCTGGCACGTCGTCGGACTGGCCGTGCGGCCCGAGCATTCGATGCGCGGGCACACCGCGTTCCTGATCAGTGCCCGCAAACTGGCACCCGGCGCCGTCGCACCGGTGCCCGCCCGCAAGAAGCGCCCCGCCATCTGAACCCGCCGAAATGGCATTCCAGCAGCGGTTTACTCGCACTTTTTCTGCTGGAATGCCAGTTCGGCGACAAGGGGCGCTATTCGTCGGTGCTGCGCCGCAGGCCGCGCCGAACGCTGAGCAACTCCACCTCGGGGCGCGCCGCGACCAGCCGTTCGGCCGCATCGAGGACGTCGACCACATGAGCGCGGTCACCGGAGACCAGTGCGACGCCGACCCCGGCGCGCCGGTAGAGGTCCTGCGATCCGGTCTCGGCGGCCGACACGGCGAACCGGCGGGCCAACTCGGCGATCAGCGGCCGGATGACCGAACGTTTCTCTTTGCGCGAACGCACATCGCCGAGCAGCAGGTCGAATTCCAGCCAGCCGATCCACATCGTTCAGCGTGGCGGCGTCGGCTCGGCGGGCGGCGGGTCCTCCGCAGGCGGAGGCGGCGGAGGCGGCGGTGGCGGCGCCGGTGGTGGGGGAGCGCTTCCGGCGTCCAGTTCCAACAACAGGTCGGCGGTTCGGCGGGTCAGCTGCCACGAGCCGTCGGCCGGTGCGAACTCCATCGGGAAGACGAATTCCGCGGCCTGCGGGTCGGCGGTCCTGATCACGACGGTCGCCACGATGTTGCCGGGCTCGGTCTGTGACCAGGCCAGGTCGCGGGCCTCGAAGGCCAGCGGCAGCGCGCCGTTGTCGCGCAGCGCCGCCGCGAAACGGTCCAGCCCGGCGGCTTCCCCGGCGGTGCCGTCCTCGATCAGCGTGATCTTCTGGTCACCGGGCACCGCGGGGTCGGAGAGCCGCGCCATCACATCGGTCAGCGCGGCCGCCGGCGGAAGCGGGGGGC
>NZ_JBSWXU010000283.1:0-1881 GCF_056160785.1 Mycobacterium sp. ABE4_509
ACCCTTGATCTCGACACCCCAGCCCAACGCCTATCTGCTCTGCTCAGCCAAGCCGCCTAAGCCCGTGTTGCACTAACCACTTGACTTTGGGCGCTTTGAGGCTACGGGGAGTGCACGTTCGCGGGCTCAGAAGCCGTGCCGGCACTCGCGCAGCGGGATCCGCCCGTCCCGGGCCAGCACCCCTTCCGCGCGCAGCAGTTCCAGCTGCCTCGTCGCGAGGTGCACCGCGGGCCTGCCTGACGCCGGAACCACCCGGTGCCAGGGGAGGTCCGAGGAATCGGTGCGCATGATCCAGCCGACGATGCGCGGGCTGGAGAGATCGGCTGCCGCGGCGAGGTCTCCGTAGGTCGCGACCTTGCCGGGCGGGATCGCGGCGACGAGCCCCCGCACCCTTTCGACCTGCTCGTCGGTGATCGCGGCCACGGTCAGCTCAGCTGGGCGCGAATCACCGCGGCGGTGTCGGCGGGCAACGCCTGGGCGACCATGTGGTCGCAGTTCCACTCCAGCAGCGTGAAATCCGGCCCGAGTCGCTCGGCGAGCCCGCTGATCAGCTCCGCACGGGCATAGGGCGGGTCGACCTTCGTCGCCCGCACCAGGGTTGTCCGGATGCCCTTCGGCGGCAGGACGATCGGGCGCGCCAGCTCACTCCAGTACGACATCATCGCCGGAACGCTGATCCGCCATCCGCTGCGACCGTTGGGCAGCGTCACCAGGTGTTCGTCGAGTTCGCGCTCCAACTCGCCGGGGTCCACCTCACCCCAGGAGCCGTCGGCCTTCTCGGCCCGCGCCTCCGCGCGATCGGTGTAGTCCGGTGAGACGAACATGGCGTCGGCGACCTCGCGCATCCGGTCACCGTCGAGGCCGACCGCCGGGTCCAGCAGCACCAGCCCGGCCACCAGATCCGGCCGGGTGGCGGCCAGGCTCAGCGCGATCGCGCCGCCGAAAGAGTGTCCGACGACGACGGCCGGGTCGCCGCCGGATGACTCGAGCACGGATGCCAGTGCTGCGACGTTGGCCTCGATCGTCCACGGTGCCGCCCAAGTCGAGCGGCCGTGTCCGATGAGATCCGGCGCGGCCACCGCGACGTCGGGCAGGTGCCGGTCGGCCAGGGTCATCCAGCGTTGCCCGTGCCCGGTCAGACCGTGCACGGCCAGCAGCTGCGGGGGGCGGGCCGGGCCGAAGCGGCGCACCAGGAGATCGGTCACCGAAGCGATGCTGCCAGGCGCCGCAGCGCGGGGCCAAGTTGTCGGACCCCCGTGGTGTCATGCCCTCATGACTGCACCGCCGGCCGAACTTACCGCTGACGCGCTGGCCCGCCCGGACCTGCGTGGCACGGTCCGCGTGGTGGGTGGTCCCGGCACCGGCAAGACCAGCCTGCTCATCGACACCGCGGCGGCCCGTCTGGCCGCCGGCGCCGATCCGGAATCGGTTCTGCTGCTGACGGGTTCGGCGCGGCTGGGCGCCTCGGCGAAAGCGGCGACCACGGCCAGGCTGTTGTCGGTGGCGGGCAACGCGGTGGTCCGTGAGCCGTTGGTGCGCACGGTGCACTCGTATGCGTTCGCGGTGCTGCGCCTGGCCGCGCAGCGCAACGGCAGTCCGCCACCGCGGCTGATCACCGGTGCCGAGCAGGACGGCATCATCCGTGAGTTGCTGGCCGGCGACGTCGAGGACGGTGACGCCTCGCCGGTTCGTTGGCCGGCGCCACTGCGGCCCGCGCTGAGCACCGCTGGTTTCGCCACCGAGCTGCGCGATCTGCTGGCCCGCTGCAACGAGCGGGGGATCGATCCGGCCGCCCTGCAGCGCCTGGGCCGCCGGGCCGGCCGCCCCGAGTGGCAGGCGGCCGGCCGCTTCGCGCAGGCCTACGAGCAGATCATGTTGCTG
>NZ_JBSWXU010000284.1:0-1863 GCF_056160785.1 Mycobacterium sp. ABE4_509
CCCGTGGCCTGCCCGGCCCGTTCCCGCAGCCGCGCGGCGACGGTGGCCGCCGCCTCGGAGAAGCGCTGCACCTCAGCGGCGCGGTCGGCCTCGTCGACCTCGCCGCCGGTGTCGGCGTCGAGGTCCGGTGGTGTACCGGGCCGGATGACGGGTGCGTACTGGACTCCGGCCACGACGGGCACACCGTGCAGCACGGTGCCGGCGTTGCTCGCTGCCGGGGTCGGTGATGTGGGCGTGGATGTCGCGGTCATGTGAACCAGGTTACAAGAAAACGTTGACAAGTCAACACATTCAGGAGTAAAACCAAATACATCCACAGATATTCGGATCCATACCCACATAAACGGAGTCCCATGTACCCCGAGGAACGGCAGCAGGCGATCGCGTCCCTGGTCATGGCCAAGGGGCGCGCCTCGGTGACCGAGTTGGCCCAGGCCTACGACGTGACCACCGAGACGGTGCGGCGCGACCTGGCGGTGCTCGACAAGGCGGGGGTGGTGCGGCGGGTGCACGGCGGCGCCGTGCCGGTCCGGGCCCTGCACCTGGTCGAGCCGGGCGTCGGGGAGCGCGACGTGACCCGCGCCGAACACAAGGACGCCATCGCCGCGGCGGCCGCGGAGTTCTTTCCGCTGTCCGGGGCGAGCATGCTGCTCGACGCCGGCACCACCACGATGCGCATCGCCGCGCAGGTGCCGACCAGCCGCCCGCTGGTGGTCGTCACCAACTCGGTGCCCATCGCCGCACGCCTGGCCACCAACGCCTCGGTGTCGCTGCAGCTGCTTGGCGGGCGGGTGCGCGGAGTGACCCAGGCCGCCGTCGGCGAGCAGGCACTGCGGGTGCTGGACACGCTGCGCGTCGACATCGCCTTCATCGGCACCAACGGCATCAGCGTCCGTCACGGCCTGTCCACCCCGGACAGCGAGGAGGCCGCGGTCAAGCGGGCGATGGTGCGTGCGGCCAACTACGTGGTGGTGGCCGCCGATTCGTCCAAGGTAGGACGCGAGGACTTCGTCAGCTTCGCCCCCATCACCAGTGTCGACACCCTCATCACCGACCCCGAGATCAGCCCCGCGGCCAGCAGGGAGCTCAGCGATCAGGGCGTCGAAGTCATCTGCGCAGGAGGTCAGCCGTGATCGTCACCGTCACCCCCAACCCGAGCATCGACCGCACCGTCACGCTGCCCGGTGCGCTGACCCGCGGCGCGGTGCACCGCGTCACCTCGGTGACCAGCCAGGCCGGCGGCAAGGGTGTCAACGTCGCCCGCGCGCTCACCCTGGCCGGCGTCGAGACCGTCGCGGTGCTGCCGGCGGCCGCCAACGACCCGCTGGTCACCGCGCTGCAGGCCATCGCCGTTCCGTTCCGGGTGGTGCCCACGGCCGAGCCGGCCCGGACCAACCTGACCGTCACCGAACCCGACGGCACCACCACCAAGATCAACGAGCCCGGGGCCACCCTGGACGCCGCGACGGTCGCCGCGCTGACCGACGCGGTGCTCGAGGCGGCCGACGGGGCCGACTGGGTGGTGATGTCGGGGTCGCTGCCCCCGGGGGTGCCGGCCTCCTGGTACGCCGACGTGGTCGCCCGGCTGGCTTCGCACCCGTGCCGCATCGCCGTGGACACCTCCGACGCACCGCTGGCCGCCCTGGTCGGCGCGCTGGACCGCGGTGCCCCGGACCTGATCAAACCCAACGGCGAGGAGCTGGCCAGCGTGCTGGGTCTGGCCCCGGAAACCTTGGAAAACGCTGCTGCTCAGGGTGATCCGGAGCCCGTGGTGTCGGCGGCCCGCCGGCTCATCGACCGCGGCATCGGCGCCGTGCTGGCCACCCTCGGCGTCGCCGGCGCGGTGCTGGTCGACCGCAACGG
>NZ_JBSWXU010000285.1:0-1841 GCF_056160785.1 Mycobacterium sp. ABE4_509
CCGCCACCTGGCTGACCAACCACCACTGCGACATCGCCCAGGGCTACCACTACGGCAAACCCACCACCGCCACCGCCATCACCCAACTCGCCGGCGCGGACGCCGTGGCGGTGCGAGAAACTTAACGCTGCGTCAGAATCTGCGGAATTCCGCTGCCCGAACCGTTCGAGGTGCAGGATTAGCCGTGAGGTTAGGCCCACAGCTAATTCATGAGGATGGCGCGGTGCAGACACGACGGCGGCTGCCACGATCGGCGCTGCCGATTGCGCTCTCAGCTGCCGGTTGCCTGCTCCTGGGGCTGTGGCTGACGTTCGGCTGGGGCGGACCGGATGTGGTCGTGGTCGTGGACTCGCTGGGTTTCGTGGCGTTCGCCGGCTACGCGACGGTGTGCACCGTGCTGGCCGCCCGGGCGGCCGCCGGGCGCGCCCGGGTGGCCTGGTCGATCCTGGCGGTGGCGCTGGCCTGCTGGGGTGCGGGCGACCTGACGTGGGCGTTCTACGAACTGGTGCTGCACCGCAGCCCGTTCCCGTCGCCGGCCGACCTGTTCTACGTCCTCGCCTCCGCGCTGGTCCTGGTGGCGATGACCCGGTTCCCGCGCAAACAGTCCGAGCGTTCCCGGCTGCGGATGCTCACCGACGCGCTGATCGTGGCGGTCGCTCTGCTGCTGTTGTTGTGGGTGCTGGCGCTGGAGGACGTGTACCGCGGCGCCGGTGAGGGCACCGCCGACATCTTCTTCGCGCTGATCTACCCGCTGCTCGACGTGGCCACCATCATGGTGGCCGTATTGCTCGTCGCCGGCGCCCGGACCGGGCAGCGCAGCGTGATGTGGCTGCTGTTCGCGGCCGTCGTGCTGACCGCGGCCTCCGACATCGTGTTCGCCTACCTGACCGCGATCGGCCGGTACGACACCGGTGTCCTCATCGACATCGGCTGGGTTCTGGCGTTGGTGCTGTTCGCCGCCGCGGCGTTGCTGAGCAGGCATTCGCACTCAGAGCAGCAGACACCGGACGACGTACCGCCGTCCGCGTCGCTGTGGGTGCCCTATGCACCGCTGCTCATCGCCGGCACCATCGGCCCGGCCGCCATCCTGACCGGCCCGCTGCAGATCGGCGTCCCAGTGCTGATGACCCTGATCGTGGTGCGGCAGTCGCTGGCGGCGTGGGAGAACCGGCGGTTGCTGGCCGCGGCCGCCGAGCAGGCACTGCGCGACCCGCTGACCGGACTGGCCAACCGCGCACTGTTCTCCGACCGGCTCGCCCATGCGATGACCCTGCGCGCCCGCGACGACCGATCCGTGGCCGTGATCTCCCTCGACCTCGACGACTTCAAACTCGTCAACGACAGCCTGGGCCCGGCCGCCGCCGACACCCTGCTCATCGCCGCCGGCCACCGCATCGCCGACTGCATCCGCCCCGGCGACACCGTCGCCCGCGTCGGCGGAGACGAGTTCGCCGTGCTGATGGAAGGCGATTCCGAGACCTGCCGCGCGGTGGCCCAGCGTGTGGTGGAGGCGTTCGATCAGCCGTTCGTCCTCGACGGCCGCGACCTACGGATGCGTCCAAGCGCCGGGCTGGCCCTCGCCGACGCCGATGCCGCCGTCTCGGCCGACGAACTGCTCAAGCAGGCCGATGTCGCGATGGGTACCGCCAAACGCTTTCGATCGAGGGAACTCTGTACGTTCTCACCGGAGATGGCGCAGGTTCCGGGTTCCGACGATGCCCCGACTATGGCTTCCGAACCGGAGGCGGCGCGCCTGCTCGGTGAACTGCGCCACGCCATCGACCAGCGCGACCTGACCATCGTCTACCAACCCAAAATCGACCTGCGCACCGGCCAACTCG
>NZ_JBSWXU010000286.1:0-1698 GCF_056160785.1 Mycobacterium sp. ABE4_509
GCCGTAGACCGCGGTGACGGCGATGACGTCGATGTAGGCCGCGGCCACGCCGGTGGCGGCCAGGGCGATCGCCCCTACCCGGCCGCCGGGACGGGTGTTGAACCACAACGCGGTGCCGACCAGCGCGGCGGCCAGCACCGCGCCCGCGGCGACGCGGAACTCGGGCCGCAGCAGGCCGGCTTGCGCGGCCAGCACCAACAGCAGGACAACACCGACCAGGGTGACCGCGACCCCGGCGACGGCCAGCAGCTTGCCGATCCACCCTTCTGACCGGGGTGTGGAGTCGGCGGGCCGCGGTGGCGGTGCAGCCACCGGTGGGTGGTACGGCAACGGCTGACCCGGCGGATACGAAGGCCAGTACGGCGGCGCGGCGGGCGCACTCGGTGGGCCCTGGGGTGCCGATGCGCCCGATTGCCACACCAACAACCGGTCGAGCTCGGCGACGTCGGTCGAGACCCTGTCGAGCTGGTGCGTCACGGCCGCGAGGTCGGCGCGGATCCTGGCGATCACGGCATGCGGTTCGGTCATGTGACCATGGTCGCAGCGCAGCACCGGCCTGCGAGAGAGTAGAACTACCCGTCCAAGCCGTGTTCGATCGCGTAGCGCGCCAACTCGACGCGGTTTCCGACCTGCAGCTTCCGGAATGTCGCCTGAACGTGGTTCTCCACCGTGCGGTGGCTCAGCGACAGCCGCGAGGCGATCTGCTTGGCGGTCAGGCCCTTGGCGACGTAACGCAGGATCTCGGTCTCACGCTCGGTCAGCGTCGGGCCGTCCGGCCCGGACACCCCTGCGGAGTCCCGCGCGATCCGACGGTATTCACCGAGCACCAGCCCGGCCAGGCCCGGAGTGAACACCGCCCGCCCCGCGGCCGTCGCCCGCACCGCCTCGCCGAGCTCCTCTCTGGAGGCGCTCTTGACCAGATAGCCGGTGGCGCCCGCCTTGACCGCCTCCAGCACATCCTCGCGCTCGTCGGAGGCACTCAACACCAGGACCCTCGACGACGGCGACGCCGCGAGCACCGCCGCGGTGGCCGCAGCGCCGTTTCCGTCCGCCAGCCTCATGTCCATCAGCACCACCTCGGGCGCTACGACCGCAGCACGGCGTTTCGCCGACGCCACCCCGTCGGCGGTGGCCACCACGTCGAATCCGTCGCCCTCGAGGTCACGGGCTACCGCGTCGCGCCAGATGGGGTGGTCGTCGACCACCATCACCGTCGTGCGGGGTTCGGTCATGCTTCCCGGCCCCCGGTGTGCGGCACGGTGAGTTCCCACTCGGTGCCTGCACCCGCACCGGTGCTCAACTCGGCACGCCCACCCAACGAATTCATCCTGCCCACAATCGACTTCGCGATACCGATCCGCCCCTCGCCGAGCGCCTCGGCCAGCCGACCGTCGGGAATCCCCACCCCGTCGTCACGCACGCTGACGGTGACCGAATCACCGAGGTCTTCGAGAAGAACATACGCCCGCGCACCGGGCCCGGCATGCGCCTCGGTGTTGTCCAGCGCGTTGAGCACCGCGGCCAACACCTCGTCGGCGACAGCCGCGTCCAGCAGCACCGGCCCGGCGGGAACACTCACCGACACCCGGTCGCGGGCGCGTCTGCGCAGCATCGCCGCAAGGTCGGCGGTGCCGGCATCGGAGGGCTCGGCGTCGCCGGAGCTGACCAGCCGACGCAGGGCGCGCTCCTGCTCACCGG
>NZ_JBSWXU010000287.1:0-1650 GCF_056160785.1 Mycobacterium sp. ABE4_509
GCCCTGGAGGCCGCGGCGGGCGCCCCGGTCACCGCGGTCACGCTGCGCCAGGACGATCTGGCCCCGATCGAGGAGCAGCTGGCGGCGCTGCCGGGCGTGACGCTGCGCCCGCAGACGAGACTGCTGGCCACCGACCGCGCGCTGACCTCACCCACCTGGTCGGGGCTGTCGGATCTGTGGCAGCAGCGCACCGACGAAGCCGGCGGGTGGGCGATCACCGCGCAGACCCCGGCCGGCACCGAGCGGGTCGGCGGCCAGGACGCGGCGGCCGTCGGTGACATCGCAACCACCCTCGACATCTCCATGCAGCGCGCCGCCGAGGATGCGCTGGCGCCGCTGCGCACCCCGGCGGCGATCGTGGCGATCCAGCCCTCGACCGGCGACCTGCTGGTCGTCGCGCAGAACGCCGTCGCCGACGCGCAGGGCCCGATCGCGCTGACCGGCCTGTACCCGCCGGGTTCGACGTTCAAGACGGTCACGGTCTCGGCGGCCCTGCAGGCCGGCCAGGTCACCCCCGACACGATCGTCGGCTGCCCCGGCACCGAGAACATCGAGGGCAGGCAGATCCCCAACGACGACAACTTCGATCTGGGCGAGGTGCCGCTGCACACCGCCTTCGCCAGGTCGTGCAACACTACGATGGGCCGGCTCGCGGCGAACCTGCCACCCGACGCGCTGACCGACGCGGCCGCGCAGCTGGGGTTGGGCGTCGACTTCACCGCCCCGGGCATGACCACCGTCACCGGCAGCGTGCCCGTCGCCGACAGCTCCGCGTTGCGCGTGGAAGAGGGCATCGGGCAGGGCGAGGTGACCGCGTCACCGTTCGGGATGGCGTTGGTCGCCGCGACGCTGGCGCGCGGCTCGCTGCCCGCTCCGACCATCGTGGCCGGTGAGCCCGCGGTGGCCGACCGCACCCCGCAGCCGTTGCCGGAGTCGGTCGACGAGCAGGTCACGTCCATGATGCGGGAGACGATCACCGCCGGCACCGCCACCGAATTGCAGGACATCGGCGGGCTGCTCGGCAAGACGGGCACCGCCGAGTACCTCGATGTGCAGTCTGACGATGTGCGTGCGCACGGCTGGTTCGTCGGTATCGACGACGACCTCGCCCTGGCGGTGTTCGTCAGCGATGCCGGCAGCTCGGCGCCGGCGGTCGATGCCGCGGGCCGGTTCCTGCGGGCCCTGGGTTAGATGTCGTACTCCCACCGGTCGGCAGCGGACTCGCGGGGGTCACGCCGCCGGCGGGTTCGGTACTCGGCGCGGTCGTCGGCGTCTTCGCCCCGGTAGCGCACCCGCGACACCGGATGGTGTGAGCCGTTGCCGTTGTCGCGCTCGCGGCGTGGTTCGCGGGGTGGTTCGTAACCCTGGTAGCCGCCCTCACGGCCCGGGTAGCCGCCGTTGCCGTCGTAGCCGCCGAAGGTCTGATAACCCTCGAAGCCCTCGTAGCGGGGGCGGCGCTGCGAAGGCCGCGGCGCCCGCTCACGTTCGTAGGGGGCACGCCGGTCGGTTCCGGGTGCCCCGCCGCGGGGTTCGCGCCGGGGCTCGCGCGCCGGCGCAACCCCGTCCCTTATACACATCTCCAAGCCCACGAGACTTGGCCGAATATCTAGTCGGCCCTCTTCTTCTTTCAAACAAGGGGGGGGGGGGTGG
>NZ_JBSWXU010000288.1:0-1625 GCF_056160785.1 Mycobacterium sp. ABE4_509
CCGGCGCACAGGTCCAACCAGCGCCCGCCGTCGGTTCCGTCGACCGGGGCCACGGTCAGCGCGCGGGCCACGAGCTGGCTGCCCTCGTCCTGCACCAGCGCCGCGCCGTCACGCACCGGGGCCAGCGCGCCGGGATCGCCGTCACCGAGGTGGACCGCATACGGGGACAGGCGCCCGACCCGGCCACCGGTCTGCTCGGCGAGTTCGGCCGCGGTCAGCCTGCCCGGCCGGGCCGCAAGATGGACCTCCGGACGGGAGTCGTCACTGGCCAGCAGCGCGCCCAGTTCGCCGGCGCGGGCACCCAGCGCATCGGCGAAAGCCTGGGCGATCCACCGGGGGTGGGCGTGGGTGAACGCCAGGTGCCCCACCGGATCCGAGGCGGCGGCGGGGGCCAACTCGGCGACCCAGGCGGACTCGTCCCGGCGGGCGATGGTGCGCAGCACCCCGTTGACGAACCCGGCTCGGGCCGTGTCGAATTCGATTCCCGCCTGCTCGACGGTCGTCGACACCGCGGCGTGGTCGCCGACCCGGGTCCGCAATAGCTGGTAGGCACCCAGCCGCAGCAGATCCAGCAGCACCGGGTCGATGCGCTCCACCGGCCGACCGGCGGCCGCGGCGATGATCGCGTCCAGCAGCCCGCGGGTCCGGCAGGTTCCGTAGGTCAGTTCGGTGGCGAACGCGGCGTCGAGCCCGCTGATGCCGCGGTCCCGCAGGACGGCCGGCAGTGCGAGGTTGGCGTAGGCGTCGCGGGTGGACACCGCGCGCAGGACGTCGAACGCGGCGCGCCGGGCCGGGTCCAGCGGCGTGCGCCTGGCTCTGCGTGGTGCGCCGCTCATCGGGCCGATCCGTACTCGTCGAGGCGGGCGCCGCGGGCCCAGTCGGCGGCGTTCATCGGCTTCTTGCCCGGGGGCTGGACGGTCCCCAGCAGCACCGGCACCGACCCGGTGCCGATCAGGACGTGACGCTTGTCCGCCTGGATCGCGCCCGGCTCCAGCACGGTGTCCGGCTCGGCGGGGGTCACCGGCCCGACCTTGACCCGCAGGTCGCCGATCATCGTCCAGGCACCGGGGTTCGGGGTGACCGCGCGGATCCGCCGGTCGACGACGTGGGCCGGCAGATCCCAGCGGATGCGGGCGTCCTCCACCGTCACCTTCGGCGCGACGCTGACCCCCTCGGCGGGTTGCGGTACCGCGGTCACCTTGCCTTCGGCGATGCCGTCCATCGTCGCCTCGAGCAGTCCGGCGCCCGACATCGACAGCCGCTCGAGCAGCTCCCCGGCAGTGTCGGTGGGCCGGATGGTCTCGGTGACGACCCCGAAGACCGGGCCCGAATCCAGGCTCGGCTCGATCTGGAACGTCGTCGCACCGGTGACCGTGTCGCCGGCGGCCAGCGCCGCCTGAACCGGGGCCGCCCCACGCCAGGCGGGCAGGATCGAGAAGTGCAGGTTCACCCATCCGTGGGTGGGCACCGCGAGCAGCGGCTCGCCCAGCAGCGCACCGTAGGCGACGACCGCGCAGCAGTCGGGGGCCAGCGCGGCGAGCTCGGCGACGAACTCCGCGGAATTCGGCTTGGCGGGCCGCAGGATCGGGATGCCGTGCTCGGCGGCCAGCTGCGCCACCGGCGAC
>NZ_JBSWXU010000289.1:0-1618 GCF_056160785.1 Mycobacterium sp. ABE4_509
GTGGTGGGCTGCGCCCAGCGGGCCGACGCCCTGGAACGCCTGGCCGGCCGGCCTGCGCCGGCCGCCCGCCGGGCGTTGACCTCGCTGCCCGGGGTGGGGGAGTGGACGGCGGCCGAAACCGCTCAACGCGCCTTCGGCGACGCCGACGCGTTGTCGGTGGGTGACTACCACCTGGCCACCGTGGTGGGCCGAAGCCTGCTCGGGCACCCGATCGACGACGCCCAGATGGTGGCGTTGCTCGAACCGCTACGTCCGCACCGGCACCGCGCGGTGCGCCTGCTGGAGGCCAGCGGCCTGGCGGTCAATCCCCGGTTGGGGCCGAGGATGCCGATTCCGAATCTGGCCGGAATGTGACGTGGTTCGCGCGGTGATTATCGCGGCGCGGGCCCGGGTACACGGTGGCCGACGAGCGAAGGAGTTGATATGACCACATTCACCGTTCCCGGACTCACCGACAAGCAGGGCACCGAGGTCGCCGAGCTACTTCAGAAGGCGCTCAGCAGGTACAACGACCTGCACCTGACGCTCAAGCATGTGCACTGGAATGTCGTGGGGCCCAACTTCATCGGTGTCCACGAGATGATCGACCCCCAGGTCGAGCTGATCCGCGGCTACGCCGATGCGGCCGCTGAGCGCATCGCGGCACTGGGGCTCTCGCCGCAGGGCACCCCCGGGGCGATCCTCAACGACCGCACCTGGGACGACTACTCGGTGGGCCGTGACACCGTCCAGGCGCACCTGGCTGCCCTCGACCTGGTCTACACCGGAGTCATCGAGGACACCCGCAAGGCCATCGAGCAACTCGAGGAACTGGACCTGATCTCGCAGGACATGCTGATAGAGCACACCGGTGAGATGGAGAAGTTCCAGTGGTTCGTGCGGGCGCACCTGGAGAACTCGGGCGGGCAGCTGTCCAACGAGGGGGCCTCGACGGAGAAGTCGGCGGCCAGCAAGGCCAAGAAGTCCTAGCTGGCTGTAGGTCGAGTCAAGAGGTGTGGAGGCCGTAGTCGGTTGACACCCCCTGGTTGGGGTGTTGGTTTCGCGCGACGGTGGTGATGCTGAGTAAAGGGGCGGGTGCCTGGCGCCCACGCTGACGTATGCAACCTCGGTGGGGGTTATCTGGCGTCGTTCGGGCTGCCGTGGAGGCGAAGGGCCGGGTGCCAAGCTAGGCGCGGCGTAACCCCGGGTGAGGGATCCGCCATAGCGGTCACGGCATCTGATCCGGCCCTTCGTCCCGTCCGCTTAGCGTGGCACTACCGACGGGGATTGTGAAGGGTTCTGATCGGTCCTTTCGCGGGAGGGTGTGTCAGGGATTTAGGCCCAGCGCGTCGGCTCGTAGGTGACGTGGTCGCGAACGAGTGCGTGGGCGATGCGGTTGGCACGATGGGCCAACGCGCAGGCCACGACGCCCCCGTGCTTTCCGCGGTCTTTGAGTCCGTGGGCGTAGTTCTTTGCGGCCGGGTCGTTGAGCCACAGACCGATGCCGAGGTCGATCAAAGCTCGGCGCAACGCCACGCTGCCTTCACGGCTGATGCCGCCGTCGCGGCGCTTGTGCGCGGATTCGTACTGCATCGGGGACAGTCCCGACGCACGGTAGATCTGCCGCGGACCCGGCCAA
>NZ_JBSWXU010000290.1:0-1615 GCF_056160785.1 Mycobacterium sp. ABE4_509
GTCCCCGCTGGCCCGAGCCGCCCGCACCGTGCTGGCGGTTCTCGGGGACAGCCCGCAACCGGCCGCGGTGGGGGAGGCGGCATGACCGGGTCGTTGGTCGACCGGGTGCGGGAACGGCTCGCCGTCGAGGGGGCACCGCTTCGGCCCAGCGTCGTGGCAGCGGCGATCCGGGCCGAGTCCGGCGGTGTGCTCGGTGACACCGCGGTGCTGGACGGTCTGCGGCAACTGCAGACCGAACTCGTCGGGGCCGGGATCCTCGAGCCCCTGGTCCGCGGCCCGGGGACCACCGACGTTCTGGTCACGGCGCCGGATGCGGTGTGGGTGGACGACGGCCACGGTTTGCGACGGACCGGGGTGCGATTCGCTGACGAGGCGGCGGTGCGCCGGCTCGCGCAGCGCCTGGCACTCAGCGCGGGGCGCCGACTCGACGAAGCCCAGCCGTGGGTGGATGGTCATTTCACCTGTGCGGGAGGCTCCGAGGGGCCACTGGCGGTGCGCCTGCACGCCGTCCTGCCGCCGGTAGCCGTCGGCGGCACACATCTGTCGCTGCGCGTGCTGCGCCCGGCCACGCAGAACCTCGACGCGC
Organism: Mycobacterium sp. ABE4_509; assembly: GCF_056160785.1. Classification (NCBI taxonomy): domain Bacteria; kingdom Bacillati; phylum Actinomycetota; class Actinomycetes; order Mycobacteriales; family Mycobacteriaceae; genus Mycobacterium; species Mycobacterium sp. ABE4_509. The sequence goes on from NZ_JBSWXU010000290.1 coordinate 587, forward strand.
TGGTCGGGTCGGGTGCCGTCGACGCCGAGACGCGCCGCTTGCTGGCCGATGTCCTCGAAGCGCGGCTGGCGTTCATCGTCTCGGGGGGCACGGGCGCCGGCAAGACGACGCTGCTGGCCGCACTGCTCGGCGCCGTCTCGGGTTCCGAGCGGATCGTGTGCGTCGAGGACGCCACCGAGTTGGCGCCCGAACACCCGCATGTCGCCAGGCTGGTCGCCCGAAACGCCAATGTGGAAGGGGCCGGGGCGGTGACGGTGCGCGATCTGGTCCGGCAGGCGCTGCGGATGAGGCCGGACCGGATCGTGATCGGTGAGGTGCGTGGCGCCGAGGTCGTCGATCTTCTCACCGCGTTGAACACCGGCCACGACGGAGGCGCGGGGACCGTGCACGCGAACAGTCCGGCCGAGGTTCCGGCCCGGTTCGAGGCACTGGCCGCGCTGGGCGGCCTCGACCGCGCAGCGCTGCACAGCCAACTTGCTGCGGCGATCCAGGTGGTCCTGCATGTGACCCGTGACCGTGCCGGCTGCCGCCGGCTGACCGAGGTGGGCGTGTTGCGCCGCGCCGAGGACGGTTGGGTGCAGGTGCAACCCTGCTGGCAGTCGGGTGTCGGCGCCGGACCGGGGTTGCCTCACTTCCAGTCCCTGGTCCGGGCGCGGAGGCAGGGTTGAGCGCCGCCGTTCTGGCGTTGGGGTTGGCGCTGCTGGTCGCTCCCGCCTCGGCGCGGCACCGGGCGCAGGCGTTGACGGCCGGTCGCGCGCAGCGGTTCAGACCCCCGCTGCTGCCGTGCGCGGTCTGTGCGGGCGCGGTGCTGTGGGTGGTGCTGCCGCTCAGCGTCGTCGTTGCGGTGGGGCTGCTGTCGGCGACGGTGTTGCTACGCCGGCGTGCGGCACGCCGGCGTCGCACGCGCGGTGAGCAGGCCGCGGCACTGCAGGAAGCGCTGGACATCCTCGTCGGTGAGCTGAGGGTCGGTTCGCACCCGGCTGCGGCGGTCAGGTCGGCCGCCGCCGAATCGGGTGGCCCCGTGGGCCG
>NZ_JBSWXU010000291.1:0-1511 GCF_056160785.1 Mycobacterium sp. ABE4_509
GTGCTCAGCCGGCAGCGCGCCGTGCGGCCGGCGGGGGTGGCGGCCGCGGTGGCACTGCTGTCGGCTGCCGCCGCACTGGCCTTCGCCGGGCCGAACGCCTGGTGGCAGTCGACGGTGTACGACCTGCCCTGGGCGGCCGAGGCGATCAGACCCGCCGGGGTGCCCCTGGACAATCCGATGGTCTGGCTGGCCGTCGGCGCGCTGGGCTGGGCGCTCGGGCGCGGCCGGACCGCTCCGGTGGCCGTGGCCCTGACCGCGGCGGCGACGTCAGTGGCGGTGCTGCTCGGTTCTTTCGCCGCGGCACCGCTGCGCAGGCCGGAGGGGTCGCTCGCCCTGGCGAATCTGCACCGGCTGACCGGTGAGCGGGCCTGCGGGCTGGCCGACGACATCGAGGTGCTGCCCGATGGTCCGGCTGTGCAACCGGCCGGCGGGCGCTCGCACGTCCCGGGCGGGTTCCCGGCCGGCGCACCGCCACCGGACCCGCCGGGGACCGGGGCCGCGTCGTTCGTCTGGGGCACCTACGACGACGACACCGACGGCTCCCGGCACACCGGCACGGTCGTCACCCGATGGTTCAGCCTTCCCCGGTTGGCCGACGGCGACGGGCTGGCGGTGTCGGTGGCCGGCCGCACCGGTGACGGCAACGCGCTGGCGTTCGAATTCGGCGACGCCCGGGGTGCGGTGCTGGGCAGCCGCTCCCCGGTCGACCGGCCCGCGACCGGGGAGGACCCCGGCCACCCGCTGTGGCGCTCGATCGGGGTGGACGCCGGGCAGGTGCCGGCGGGCGCCGAGCAGGTCCGCATCGTCGCGGTCGACGACCGCACCGACGAGTTCGGCTGGCTGGCGTTCACCGGGCCCAGGCTGCGCTCGACGGTCGGGCTGACCGACTTCCTGGCCGGGCGCACCCCGGTGTTGCTGAGCTGGCCGCAGGGCTTTCTGTTTCCGTGTGTGCGGGAGATCCCGCGGGTGGCCGCCGGGGTGGCCGAGACGCCGGCGGCCGTCATCGAGTCGCCGCGACCGTTCTTCGTCCAGGACCGCGACCAGGACATCGGCGGCACGTTCGCCGGCCTGGCCCACTACGGCGAGCTTCGGGAAGTGACGACCCGGTTGCGCGGGCACCCCGACGTCGACTGGGGCACAGTGCTCGTCGCGGTCCCGGAAGCCTCCCGCGACGGCTACGACCGCACCGTCACCCGCGAGATCCGGTGGGGTTTCGAGGGCATGACAGACTGAGCGCCGTGGCCAGCTTTGCCCAGTGGGTAGAAGGAGCACGTCCCCGGACGCTGCCCAATGCGATCGCTCCGGTCCTCGCCGGGACCGGCGCCGCGGCCTGGCTCGAGGCCGCGTCGTGGTGGAAAGCGCTGCTGGCGATGCTGGTCTCGATCGGCATGATCGTCGGTGTCAACTACGCCAACGACTACTCCGACGGCATCCGCGGCACCGACGACGTGCGGGCCGGCCCGCTGCGGCTGGTCGGTTCGCGGCTGGCCGCGCCCCGCTCTGTGCTGCTG
>NZ_JBSWXU010000292.1:0-1500 GCF_056160785.1 Mycobacterium sp. ABE4_509
GCCCCGCCCAGCGCGACCGCGATCAGGGCGGCTCGGGCGGCCCGGGCAGTCGGGGCGGCCGACCTGGACAGCGGTGATGCCATAGGGGGAGCGTAATGCGCCCGGCGGTACCCGTCACGTCTCGGCGGCCACCCACAGACGACCGGCGTGGCCTCGGGGTCAGAGCGGCAGCCCGGCTTCGAGGAACTCCAGGCCGTCGAAGATGGTCTCGGGTGACATCGGGGTGCCGTGCAGCGCTGCCATCATCACCCCGGTCATCGCACCGGCGGTGATCCTGAGCCGGGGGTCGTCGGCCGGCCGGTTCAGCCTGGTGGCCAGCGCCTCGGTGATGAGTTCGATGACGTTGATGTAGGTGTCGTAGAGCCCGCCGGCGGCCTCCGGGAGGGTGTAGAGCAGCTGTTGGCGCGCCATCTCGGCATCCCATTGAGGTCCGGCCATGCCGCTGAAGACCTGTGCCAGGGCGTGCCGGTACGCGGCGAGCGGGGGGAGCTCGGCCGGCGCGGCGAGGAAGAGCTCGATGATCGGCTCCATCAACTGGTCCGGGATCAGCAGCGCGGCCTTGTTGGGGAAATAGCGGAAGAGGGTCCGCGAGGACACGTCGGCTGCTTCGGCGATCTGCTCGACGGTGGTGCTCTGATAGCCCTGTTCCTCGAACAGGCGGAAGGCCGCCGTCCGGACGGCTTCGCGGGTGCGGCGTTTCTTGCGTTCCCGCAGACCCAGGTCATCGGCGTCCGGCATGGTTCCGATTCTCGTCGCGGCACCCGGCGACGCGGTGCAGGTCGCCGTCTCGGTGAGTCGTCGTCCGACGTGCCGGCTCGGGTTCGACGCCCGTGCCGGTGGCATTGCTGCGCGCCGGGACCGCGGTGTCGGCCCCGACGCGGCCCGTCGTGAGCCGGGTTAGCCGACAGGTGATCGTTCGATCTCGGGCGGTCAACATGAGGGTGTCTCCGTGCGGTGTCTCGGCTCCGGCAGGGTCGGCTGGCGATGGACGAGTCTGCTGGTCAGGCGCCGATCCTGATGTCCGAAGTGTAGTTCGAAAAGCCCGACTTCGGGTGCCATCCGGATCGGCGGCCGGGTCCGGACCTAGGCTTGGGTGTTCCAACGTCGTTGCGGCAGCGTCGGTTCAGCGCCGAAGTCGTGGTGTCCTCGGGTGTCGAGTGCGGCTTTGCTGTTAGCTCAGCGCCAGGGAGAGGCCGAGCCCGATCATCATGGCGGCGATGGTGCCGTCGAGGATGCGCCAGGTTCTCGGCGCGGCGAAGAACCGCTGCAACCGCTGGGCTCCGAAACCCAGGCCGCTGAACCACACGGCGCTGGCAGCCACCGCTCCGGCGCCGAACAGCCAGCGGTCGTCGCGGTGCTCGTTGGCCAGCGCGCCCAGCAGGATGACGGTGTCCAGGTAGACGTGCGGGTTGAGAAAGGTCAGCGCCAGACAGGTCGCCAGCACGCCGGCCAGGGCCGACGGCGCCGCGTCGGCCGGGGTGAGAGCCCCCGGCGCGAAGG
>NZ_JBSWXU010000293.1:0-1464 GCF_056160785.1 Mycobacterium sp. ABE4_509
GCCGCCGGGCGGGGCCGTGGGCGGGCCGATGGGCGCACCAATGGGCGGCGCCCCCGGCGCTGGCGGTGCCCAGGGCCAGGAGCACAAACCCAAGCACGGCACGTTCGAAGAACAACCGCTCTACCGCGAAAAACGGCCCTGGACCGAAGCCGTGATCGGAAATCGGCGGCGCAAAGACGCCTCGGAGAAGAAGGAAACACCATGACCGCCATGTTCGGCAACGGCCCGTTCCCCCGGATCGACACGATCCTCAAAGATATGGAACGGCTCATGTCTGTGATGGATGCATACGGCCATCACACCGACACCCAGACATTCACCGGCACCGACGAGGACGCCACCGTCCAGGCCACCCTGGACGGACGCGGATTCCTCACCGACCTGTACATCGAGGACGGTCTGCTGCGCCTCGGTGAGCAGACCGTCGAAGACCGGATCAACGACGCGTTGGCCAATGCGCGAGCCGCCGCGGAATCCGGAATTGCCGCGCAGCAGGCGGTCGTCGTCGACAAGTTGGCCGACTTCGCCGGGGCGTTGATGAATCAGTTCCAGCCGCGCTGACACCTGACAGAGCGCTCCGAGTAGAGGCGAGGAGAACACGATGGGTACCGCCAGGCCGACCGGGCGCTACGCCGACGAGATGGTCGCCGAGGGCGCCTGGCCCGCGGTCGACGAGGCCGCCCTGTACGAGCGGGCACACGAGTTCACCGCGGTGCTACGGCAACTGACCGCGGCGCTCGACGCCTGCCGGCACCGCCACGTCCAGGTCTTCGACGGTGGCGTATGGACCGGCGGGGCCGCCGACGCCGCCAACGAACGACTCTGGGGCACAATCGAACAACTGACCGCGCTACAGCATGGTGTCGCGACCGTCATCACCGGCCACCACCGGATCGCGGGTTCGATCGAGTCCGCCAAATCGACCATTGCCGACAACGTCGATGCCGCGCAGCGCCGCATCGTCGTGCTCGAACACCGCCCGGGACTCGAACCCGACGAACGCGCCGCGGCAATCCAGAACGTCGTCGAGGCCACCCAGCAGGCCAACGTCGGCGTCGTCGCCACCACCGCCGACCTGGTCGCGGCGACCTCGGACTGGGCGCCGCCCGCGGGGACGGTCGACGAACTGCTCGACCAGCAGGTGCCGCCGCCGGAGCTGCCCGAGGTACCCGCAGAACAGCCCCCCGCGGATGCTCCTGCCGACGGGGCACCGGCCCCACCGGCGGATACCCCCACACCGGTGCCGCCCGCGACGCCTCCGGCTGGGGCCACCCCGGTGCGCAATCCCGGCGCTTCAGGGCCCGTCGGCTCGGCGACTCCGAAGCCGAAGGCGGACCCAACACCGGTACCGACCCGTTCACCCGTGCTGGAACCGGACGAACCCACCGTCACCCCGGCCGCGTCGGCCCCGTCCGCCCCGGCGACCCCGGCCGCGGCGACAGCATCGGGGAGCCGGGGCATGGC
>NZ_JBSWXU010000294.1:0-1425 GCF_056160785.1 Mycobacterium sp. ABE4_509
GTCGGCGGCGACGGCCCGTCCGGGGCGCCGCCGCTGGCGTCCACCTCCGACCCCAGCCCCGGCGACATGACCGCGACCCCCTACGGCGACCTCGGCAAGTGGATGCTGCAGTCCGACGGTGAGATCGCCGACTGGATCGGCCAGACGTACGAGTCCAAGACCATGTACGAGCCGATCAACGTCGTCGTCGTGGACCAGACGTCGACAACGGCCGACGAGTCGGCCGACAGGCTCCGTGCGGCGCTGCAGCAGGGCGGGTTCCTGGCGCGGCAGATCCACAGCGACGGCTATCAGGGCCTCGTCGACGGGGTGCTCTACAGCCAGCAGCCCGACGAGGACCTCGAAGCGTTCTCGGATGCGTTCTTTCTGCTCACCAACGACCACAGCCGGATGTTCGGGGCCGCGCCCGCCGATTCGGGAACCGGGTATGTGTGGATCACGTCGCTGAGCCGCGAGACCCTCGGCGTGTACGAGGACTCGTTCACCCATGTCTACGTGTCGTTCAACGAGGCACGTGACGCGTTGCGCGACGGGCTGGTCGACAGCGGCGCCGCGACCGACGGCGGTCTGGTCGCGATGGACAACCGGCTGCAGACGGCCACCCTGACCACCGGTGACCACGACGGCTACGCGGTCATCGTCGTCCTGAACTAGCCGCCGGCGGGGACCGGGAACCCACCCGGCAAACCCGCCCGGGCAGGTTTGCCGGCGCCCACGAATCTGCGCGTTATAGCCCCTACAGGGGTATGTTCTTGGTATCCATTGACGAGCTGGCAAATTTGCTGCGAGTATCCGGGGAGATGGGCATGGACAGCGCGGACCGTATCGCATGGATCGGATCGATGGCCGTCGCGCTGGGAATAGCGGGGGCCGCGGCCGCCCCACCGGCCGTCAGCTGGGCCGACTCCACGGACACCGGTTCCGGTGACACCTCGGCGACCTCCGACTCCCCGACGCGGTCGCCGGGAACCCCGTCCCGGACCAGCGACGCCGCGCCGACCAATTCCGATGATTCGACCGGCCAGGACGCCACCGACGCCGGGCCGGCCCACCGGTCGGGATCGCCTTCCGGCAGCGATTCGGTCGACGATGCCGGACTCGACGGCGGCGACGAGGACACCTTCGACGAGGACGCCGACATCGCCGACGTTGCCGACACGGCCGGATCCGATTCGGGAAACCGCAGCGGCGAAACCGATTCCGCGCCGTCGGTGGATGCGACCGCCGACGAACTGTCGGACGCCCGGGACGACCCGGACCTGCCGGTCAGCGAGGTCGTCGCGGACCGGGACGCCCCGCCCGCGGTGCCTGTCGCGCAGCCGGTCGAGGTCTCGGCTGCGCCCGCGCCCGAACCCGCGGACGTCACCATCGGTGCCGCGCCGGCGACCGGCACGGCGGTGTTGGCGGCTCCGTTCACCCCGGCAC
>NZ_JBSWXU010000295.1:0-1419 GCF_056160785.1 Mycobacterium sp. ABE4_509
CCACCGAGATCTACACACGACAGCCATCGTCGGCAGCGTCAGATGTGGAGAAGAGACGGGTGCCCACCACCCCCGCCGCGGCGCCGGACGTCACCTCGGCCGGCGCCACCCCGACGCCCAGCCTGACCACGTCGGGGCCGGTCAGCAGTACCAGCCCGCGGCCGCCGGGCACCACCACCTCGGCGACGCCGGCGCCGCCGGACTCCGGTGAACTCGTACAGGCGCCCAGCAACATCACCGGCCTGTGCGACCCGAGCATCCAGCCGCTCATCGACGCCGCGCTGCGGGGCAGCGCCGACATCGACGAGGTGATCGACGAGGTCGAACCGGTGCTGTGGGACATGTCGACCGTGCTGCCCATCCTGCAGGACACGACGATCGTCGCCGCAGGTCCCAGCGTGCGTAACGTCAGCTTGACCGGCGCGGTTCCGGTCGGCATCGTCGGCGACGCCGGAGCCTGGGTCAAGCTGCCTCACTGAGACGCGGCCAAGTGGCGCCGGCGCCGCTCGGCGATGACATGCGCCGTCCAGGCGCTCAGCGCGAACACGGCGAGCAGCCACAACGGCGGCCGGGCCAACTCCCACACGAACAGCGCCGCGAACAGCGGCGAACGCTGCGTGATCGTCAAGACCCCGGCCGCACAGGTCAGCGACACCGCGGCGACGTTGAGCTCGGTGCCGGCGAACCCGTTGAGTGTCAACGCCACCACCGAGCCGGCGGCGGCGCCGGTGGCCAGGGCGGGCGTGATCAACCCGCCGACCGCGCCAGCCCGCAGGAACAGCGCCGTCAGCAGCGGCTTGAGCAGCAGGATCGCGGCCGCCGCGGCCAGCGTCAGCCCGCTGTTCACGCTGACCTGCAGGATGCTGCGGCCGTTGCCGGGCAACTCGGGCAGCCACAGCGAGCAGACACCGGTCAGCAGCCCGGCGCCCGCGATGGCCGGGATGATCGTCCACGACTTCGGCTGCACCGCGGGCCTGGCCGCGGCCATCGCCCTGTCGAAGGAGAGCCCGATCGCGGCGGCCAGCGGTGCCAGCGCCAGCGCCAGGAAGGCGAACAGGTAGGACAGGTCCGGCCGCGGCCACTGAATCGAGTGTTCCAAGTGCGTGACCGGCGACGCCACCGCGACCGCCAGGCTCGAGGTGATCAGCGCCGTGCCGAACGCCCGCGGATGCCAGGTACCCAGCAGGATCCGGGCGGCGAACAACGCCCCGCCCAACGGCACGCTGTACACCGCGGCCAGCCCGGCGCCGGCGGCGCACGCCAGCAGGATGTCGCGGTCCCGCGCCGTCAGCGCCAGCCTCGAGGTCCCCAGATCGCCCCAGGCGGCGGCCAGCTGCCGGGGTGCGCCCTCCCGGCCCAGCGAGGCCCCGGACCCGACGAGCAGCACCTGCAGCCCGGCGTCGATCGCCAGCACCCGGC
>NZ_JBSWXU010000296.1:0-1377 GCF_056160785.1 Mycobacterium sp. ABE4_509
CGCTCGGACTGCGGGTCGCCGCCGGCCTCCGGGCCCGTTGCCGCGGGCTCGTCGAGCGGTGCCGGGGCCGCCCACCTGAGCAGCAGATAGACCACCGCCAGCCAGGCCAGCAGCGCGGTGCCGGCGATCAGCAGCGGCCGCCACTGCAGCCGCCTGCTGCGGCCGTCGCCGGGGAGTTCGACCGCCTCGGCCGGGCCGCGTCGGCGTGGGCGCTGCGCCCGCAGCGACATCGCGATGACGGCCAGCGACACCGCGAGCATGACTCCGACGGCGACCAGGCTTCCCGCACCGCCGGCGGGCTCACCCGGTTCGGATTCGGCCGGCGACCCGGGCAGATAGCCGCGCAACGCCACGATGGCCAGCATCGTCGACACGATCACCGCGATCGTGCGCGTCACCGATCTGCCGTCGCCGGGCATAGCGCCACCCCCGGATGCCGCACCGACGGCTGTCACGCCGTCGGCCTGTCACCATCGTGGCACGGGGCGGGGGCCACCCGCCGGGAAAAAGCTATCCGGTCAGAACATCTGCCAGTCGGAGGCACCGTCGGGCTGGGTGTACCAGCCGCCGTTGGTGTTCTTGATCACCACCGCGTCGCCGCTGCCGAAGTTGTCGAAGAACCACTGGGCGTTGGCCGGGCTGAGGTTGATGCAGCCGTGGCTGACGTTGCTGCTGCCCTGCGAGCCCACCGACCACGGCGCGCTGTGCACGAAGATGCCGCTGTTGTCGATCCGGACGGCGTCCTCGACGTCGAGTTTGTACCCCTCGCCGGACGGATCGTCGACCGGGACGCCGTAGGTCGACGAATCCATCACGATCTCGTCGAATTTCTCCAGCACGTAGTAGGTGCCGTTCTTGGTCTCGTAGCCCGACTTGCCCATCGACACCGGGAAGGTCTTGACGAGCTCGCCGTCACGCATGACCTCCATCTGCTTGGTGTCGTTGTCGATGGTGGCCACGAGCTGCTCGGGAACGCTGAAACTCGACTTGGTGCCCCCGGCGTCGATGTTGACGACGGTCCCGGCCGGCCAGAAGTCCTGGGGACGCCAGCGCACCTGGGTGTCGCTGGTCCAGTAGAAGCGGCCGGGCACCGGCGGCACCGACGAGATGTGGATCGCGTCCTCGGCCATCTGCCGGTCGGCGATCGGGCGCTGGAAGTTGATGTAGATCGGTTTGGCCGCACCCACGATCGATCCGTTGACCGGGTTGAACGACGGCGGCAGGAACACCGGCTCACCGGTGTAGGGCGTCGGGTTCTGCCCCGCCGGGGTGCCCGGGGGGATCGTGGCCGGCTGGGTGGCCGCCAGCGGAGCGGCGGGCGGCGGCGGGGGCGCGAACGGATTCGGGAAGACGAACGGGTTCGGCGGTGGCGGGGGC
>NZ_JBSWXU010000297.1:0-1371 GCF_056160785.1 Mycobacterium sp. ABE4_509
CGGCGACGGTGCCGGCGCGGTGCGCGCCGCCGAGGTTGTCGTCGCCGCCGACCCGGTGACCGCGGCGGGGCTGGCCGGGTTGCCCACCCCCGACATGCACGGGGTGGTGACCGACTGGTGGGCCACCGACGAGCCGCAGTCGGCCCCGCCCATGCTGTGGGTCGACGGCCGCCCCGAGCGCACCGGACCGGTGCTCAACGCGGCGGTGATCAGCGCCGCGGCGCCGACCTACGCACCGCCGGGACGCCACCTGATAGCGGCGTCGGCGCTGCTGGCCCGCGACGGCGCCGCGCCTGCCGAAGAGATCACCCGGCGGCACGCTGCGGCCATCCTCAGCACCGACGGCGCCGGCTGGGAGCTGCTGATCCGCCACCGGATCCCGGCCGCACTGCCGGCCCAGCCGGCGCCGCTGTCGGTGCGTCGCCGGGTGCGTCTGGACGACGGCCTGTGGGTGTGCGGCGACCACCGCGACACCGCCTCGATCCAGGGCGCGCTGGTCAGCGGCCGCCGCACTGCCGAGGCGCTGCTGAAGAGGGCCGGATGAGCCGCCCCGCGCTGGCCGACGTGCTGGACCGGCTGCATGTGGTGGCCCTGCCGATGCGGGTGCGTTTCCGCGGCATCACCGTCCGCGAGGTCGCGCTGCTGGACGGCCCCGCCGGTTGGGGCGAGTTCGGTGCCTTCGGCGAATACGGCCCAGCCGAGGCCGCGCACTGGCTCGACGCCGCGCTGACGGCCGCCTACGACGGGATGCCGGCGGTGCACCGTGCCCGCATCCCGATCAACGCCACGGTGCCCGCGGTGTCCGCCGCCGAGGTCCCCCAGGTGCTTGCGCGCTTCCCCGGCGTACGCACCGCCAAGGTCAAGGTGGCCGAGCCCGGCCAGACGCTGGCCGACGACGTTGCGCGGGTCGACGCGGTTCGCGCGCTGGTGCCCACCGTGCGGGTCGACGCCAACGGCGGGTGGAGCGTGCAGGAGGCGGTGACCGCCGTGCGGGCGCTGGCCGCCGACGGGCCGCTCGAATACGTCGAACAACCGTGCGCGACGGTGCCCGAACTGGCGCAGGTGCGTCGCCGCGTCGACGTGCCGATCGCCGCCGACGAGAGCATCCGCAAGGCCGAGGACCCGTTGCACGTGGTGCGCAGCGGTGCCGCCGATGTCGCGGTGCTCAAGGTGGCCCCGCTGGGTGGGGTGGCCGCGATGCTGGCCATCGCCGAGCAGATCGACATCCCGGTCGTGGTGTCCAGCGCGCTGGACTCGGCGGTGGGCATCGGCGCCGGTCTGGTCGCCGCGGGCGCGCTGCCGTCGTTGCGGCACGCCTGCGGGCTCGGCACCGGCGGGCTGTTCGTCGAGGACGTCGCCGAAGCGCGGGTC
>NZ_JBSWXU010000298.1:0-1363 GCF_056160785.1 Mycobacterium sp. ABE4_509
GCCCGGGCGGGGGCGGTCCGGGCATTCCGCGCGGCGGCCCGTGGGCGGGGTGGCCCGTGCCGGGTGGCGGCGGTGGCCCGAACTCGAAGATCACCGCGGAACGATTGCCGGCCTCGATCACCTGCTCGTCGAGTTGGGCGGTCAGGAAGCGCTGCAGCGCGAACTCGGTGCCGATTCCGATCCCCGCGCACACGACGGCCAGCAGAGCGACCAGGGTGACCAGCAGGCGGGTTCGCAGCATCCAGCTGCGCGGTGAGCGCAGAACCCTCCGGCCGCGCTCAGCGGGCGGGTTTGAGGACATACCCCGCACCGCGCAGCGTGTGGATCATCGGCTCCCGGCCGCTGTCGATCTTCTTGCGCAGATAGGAAACGTAGAGCTCGACGATGTTGGACCGGCCGCCGAAGTCGTAGCTCCACACCCGGTCGAGGATCTGCGACTTACTCAGCACGCGTTTGGCGTTGCGCATCATGAACCGCAGCAGCTCGAACTCCGTCGCGGTCAGGGTGATCAGCTCACCGGCGCGGGTCACCTCGTGGCTGTCCTCGTCGAGCACCAGATCGCCGACGACGATCTTCGCCTCGTCGGCGTCCGGCGCGGACACCCCGGTGCGGCGCAGCAGCGCGCGCAACCTCAGCACCACTTCCTCGATGCTGAACGGTTTGGTCACGTAGTCGTCACCGCCGGCGGTCAGCCCCGCGATGCGGTCCTCCACCGAATCCTTGGCGGTCAGCAGCAGCAGCGGCAGCCCGGGGATCTGCTCGCGCAGCTTGCCCAGCACCTCCAGCCCGCTCATGTCGGGCAGCATCACATCCAGCACGACGACGTCGGGCGGACTCTGCCGGGCGGCTGCGAGCGCACCGGCACCGTCACCGGCGGTCGAGATCTCCCACCCCTCGTAGCGCAGCGCCATCGACACCAGCTCGGCAAGCACCGGCTCGTCGTCGACGACCAGGACCCGGATCGGACTGCCGTCGGCACGGCGCATGGCGACCCGCGCGGGGTCGCCGGAAACGGTGTCTTGAGGTCCTGGCACCACCTCAGTATGAATCGGTGCGCTAGGCGCCTCCTGTGCCGATCCTATGTGCCCGCTGTGAAACGGCGCGAGATCGCCGGCCCAGCGGCTCATCGAATGCTGAGCGCATCCACAGCGCACACCCATCGAGGGACGCCAGGGTGGTGGCCATGGATACCGAGCAGGTGAACTCGAACACCCCGGTGTGGGGAAGCCCGGAACCGGCAGCGCAGCGCTGGGGCATGCGGCAGACCGCCCTGGCCGTCGGCGTCGCCGCGGTCATCGCCGGGCTGGGCGGCGCGGCGATCTACGCCGCCACCGGTCAGTCGTCGCAGTTCGCGGCACCGGGC
>NZ_JBSWXU010000299.1:0-1283 GCF_056160785.1 Mycobacterium sp. ABE4_509
TGGCGAGTCCCCGTTACTGAGTCCACCCGGTTCTTGAGTCGGGTTGGTTTGATCCGTTCTCAGTTGATGCTGCAGGCCACCGGGGTGTGGGTGCAGCGGCAGGCTGCAGCGTACTCGGCTGGCGTGCGGTAGCCCAGGGCCGAGTGGCGGTGTCGGTGGTTGTGCTCGTGCTTGAAGTCGCCGATGACCACGCGGGCCTCGAACAGGGTGTTCCAGTAGTTGCGGTTGAGGCACTCCTTGCGCAGGCGGTTGTTGAACGATTCGATGTAGCCGTTGTCCCACGGGCAACCCGGCGGGATGTACACCATGCCGGTTCTGTTCTCGCAGAACCGTTGCAGCGCTTGAGAAACCATTTCCGGCCCGTTGTCCATCCGTAGCACCTTCGGCGGGCCGCCGGCCGCGGCGAAGGCTTTCTCTAGCTCGAACACCAGCCGCTCGCCGGTGATCGAGCGTTCCACCACATGCAGCAGCGACTCGCGGGTGTGTTCATCGATCATCGAGGCGATCTTGATGGCCTTGCCGTCGGTGGTGGAGTCGAACTGGAAGTCGATCGCCCACACCACGCCCGGTGCGTCGGCCTCCACCGGCGGGACCGAGGAGATCCCAGCTCGCTTGCGTGGGCTGTGCACACGGACCTGCAGGCCCTCCTCGCGCCACAGCCGGTGGACCTTCTTCTTGTTGACCTCACGGCGCTCGTCGTAGCGCAACGTCGCCCAGGCGCGCCGGAACCCGTGGCACGGGTGTTTGGTGGCGTAGGAGCGCAACCAGGCCCGCATCTCGGCATCCGGATCGTCGGGGGTCTGCCCGAGCGGCAGGCGGCGGTAGGTGGAGCGGGCCAGCCCAACGGCCTTGCACGCCAGCCTCTCGGACATGCTCAGCGTTTCTTTGAGCATGTCGACAGCGCGGCGTTTGGCAGCTGGGCTCAGAATTTTCCCTTGGCGACCTCCCGTAGCGCGTCCTTTTCGAGTTCGGCGTCGGCCAGCAGCCGCTTGAGGCGGGCGTTCTGCTCGCGCAGCTCTTTGAGCTCCTTGGCGGCGTCGGTATCCATACCGCCGTAGGTGCGCCGCCAGTTGTACAGCGTGGCCGGCGAGACCTGCAGCTCGGCAGCGATCTCCTCACCGGTCTTGCCCTCGGCAGCCAGCTCATCTGCCCGGCGCAGCTTGCGCACGATGTCCTCCGCGGAATTCCGCTTCCGACCAGCCATGTGTTCATCGTCCCTTCTGGCCCGACATCGGGCCACAGGACTCTAAAACTGGTTGGACTCATTCAGCGGGAACACGCCA
>NZ_JBSWXU010000300.1:0-1283 GCF_056160785.1 Mycobacterium sp. ABE4_509
GGGTGGCACAAACCAGTGAGAAGCGACTGTTTACTAAAAACACAGGTCCGTGCGAAGTCGCAAGACGAGGTATACGGACTGACGCCTGCCCGGTGCTGGAAGGTTAAGAGGACCCGTTAACCCTTCGGGGTGAAGCGGAGAATTTAAGCCCCAGTAAACGGCGGTGGTAACTATAACCATCCTAAGGTAGCGAAATTCCTTGTCGGGTAAGTTCCGACCTGCACGAATGGCGTAACGACTTCTCAGCTGTCTCAACCATAGACTCGGCGAAATTGCATTACGAGTAAAGATGCTCGTTACGCGCGGCAGGACGAAAAGACCCCGGGACCTTCACTACAACTTGGTATTGGTGCTCGATACGGTTTGTGTAGGATAGGTGGGAGACTGTGAAGCGGTCACGCCAGTGATTGTGGAGTCGTTGTTGAAATACCACTCTGATCGTATTGGGCCTCTAACTTCGGACCGTCTATCCGGTCCAGGGACAGTGCCTGGTGGGTAGTTTAACTGGGGCGGTTGCCTCCCAAAATGTAACGGAGGCGCCCAAAGGTTCCCTCAACCTGGACGGCAATCAGGTGTTGAGTGTAAGTGCACAAGGGAGCTTGACTGCGAGACGGACATGTCAAGCAGGGACGAAAGTCGGGACTAGTGATCCGGCACCCCCGAGTGGAAGGGGTGTCGCTCAACGGATAAAAGGTACCCCGGGGATAACAGGCTGATCTTCCCCAAGAGTCCATATCGACGGGATGGTTTGGCACCTCGATGTCGGCTCGTCGCATCCTGGGGCTGGAGCAGGTCCCAAGGGTTGGGCTGTTCGCCCATTAAAGCGGCACGCGAGCTGGGTTTAGAACGTCGTGAGACAGTTCGGTCTCTATCCGCCGCGCGCGTCAGAAGCTTGAGGAAACCTGTCCCTAGTACGAGAGGACCGGGACGGACGAACCTCTGGTACACCAGTTGTCCCACCAGGGGCACCGCTGGATAGCCACGTTCGGACAGGATAACCGCTGAAAGCATCTAAGCGGGAAACCTCTTCCAAGACCAGGCTTCTCACCCTCTAGGAGGGATAAGGCCCCCCGCAGACCACGGGATCGATAGACCAGACCTACACGCTCAGCAATGAGTGCAGGGAACTGGCACTAACCGGCCGAAAACTTACAACAAACCCAACAAAACCTCGCAACCACAACCACAGCCACCAACAACCCCCGGGTTGCTGCGTGACACCACACCCCACCACCAAATAACACTTCCCCACAAAACGGGGATCACTCAAAAACGAGTGAATA
>NZ_JBSWXU010000301.1:0-1186 GCF_056160785.1 Mycobacterium sp. ABE4_509
CAGCGGGTGCGGCCGGTGGCGACGGAGGCAACGGGGGACTGTTCGGAAGCGGCGGTTCCGGTGGGGCCGGCGGCAGGGGCGGCGACGGCATCGTCGGGAGCGCGGTCTCCCTGGACGGCGGGGCCGGTGGTATCGGCGGCAGTGGTGGCGCCGGGGGACCCCTGGGGGCCGGTGGAGTCGGCGGCAGTGGTGGCACCGGTGGTGATGGTGCGCGTGGCGCTGATGGTGAGTCCCCGGGTGAGTCGGGTCAGGCCGGTGGCGCCGGGGGTGCTGGTGGCGCCGGCGGTGTGGGTGGTGTCGGTAGTCAGGTCGGCGTTGATGGTGTTGATGGTGTCGGGGGTAATGGCGGGGCTGGGGGTGATGGTGCTCGGGGTGCTGACGGGGTTGATGCCGGGCAGTCGGGCCTAGGCGGTGGTGCCGGGGGTGCTGGGGGTGCCGGGGGTGCCGGTAGCCAGGACGGTGTCGGTGGTGCCGGCGGCCATGGTGGCGCCGGTGGTGCGGGCGCCCGGGGTGCCGACGGCGTCGACGCTGGTGAGTCGGGCCAAGACGGTGGTGCCGGGGGTGTCGGTGGTGCTGGCGGTGTTGGTGGTGCTGGTAGCCGGGACGGCGCGGATGGTGTTGATGGTGTCGGGGGTAATGGCGGGGCTGGGGGTGATGGTGCTCGGGGTGCTGACGGGGTCGATGCCGGTGAGTGGGGTCAGGCCGGTGGTGCCGGTGGCGCGGGCGGTGTCGGCGGTACGGGAAGCCAGGACGGTGTCGGGGGAGTCGGCGGCAACGGTGCCCGTGGTGGTGACGGTGCGCGTGGCGCCGATGGTGACTCGTCGGGCGACTCGGGTCGGCGGGGCGGTAGTGGCGGCGCTGGGGGTGATGGCGGTCTGGGTGGTGTTGGCAGCCAGGACGGTGCGGACGGTGTCGGCGGTGCCGGAGGTAGTGGTGCCCGCGGCGGCGACGGTGCCGACGGTGCCGACGGCGGTGGACTGAACGTCTCGGGCGAACGCGGCGGCGACGGCGGCCATGGTGGTGACGGCGGCCTGGGTGGTACCGGCAGCCTGGACGGCGCAGACGGTGCCGGCGGCGCCGGTGGAGATGGCGGTGCCGGTGGCGCCGGCGTCACCCGGAACAACGATGGCCGGGGCACCAACGGTGCCAATGGCGGTGCCGGCGGCAACGGCGGCAACGGCGACAC
>NZ_JBSWXU010000302.1:0-1178 GCF_056160785.1 Mycobacterium sp. ABE4_509
CCCAAAGTCAAGTGGTTAGTGCAACACGGGCTTAGGCGGCTTGGCTGAGCAGAGCAGATAGGCGTTGGGCTGGGGTGTCGAGATCAAGGGTCGGTCGGGGTCGGCTGTTGAGTTTGTCCTGGATCCGTTTGAGGTCGGCTTTGGTGTAGCCGCTGAGGTCGGTGCCTTTTTCGAACCAGAATCGCAGCAGCCGGTTGGTGTTTTCGTTGCTGCCGCGCTGCCAGGGCGAGTGGGGGTCGCAGAAATAGACAGGGGCCTGTAGTTGCAGGCTGATGTCCTGCCAGGCGGCCATCTCGCTGCCGCGGTCCCACGTGATGGTGCGGCGTAGATGAGCCGGCAGCTCGTTCATTGCCGCGATCATCGCGGTGGCCACCGAATCGGCGCAGTGGTCCTCGGGCAGGTGCAACAAGATCGTGAACCGGGTGCTGCGTTCGACCAGGGTGCCAATTGCGCTGCGACATCCGGTGCCCAGGATCAGGTCGCCTTCCCAGTGCCCGGGCACGGCACGGTCGCCCACCACGGCCGGACGTTGGCTGATGGTGATCACATCACTGAACGTGCCGCGGCGCTGGACTGCGCCCCGGGGCTTGCGGGCGCTGCGTTTGGTCGACAAACACTTGTTGAGATCGGCGCGCAGCTGTCCGCGACTTTGGACATAGAGACACTGGTAGATGGTTTCGTGGCTCACCCGTGCCAGCCTGTCATCGGGGTGATCACGGGCCAACACCTCGGCGATCAGCTTCGGACTCCACCCGTCGTCCATCCAGTTCTCGATGGCCCGACACAAGTCGCGGTTGTGCAGTTTGACCGATTTGGGCCGCCTGGCTTTTTCAGCTGCGCGGGCATGGGCCATCAGGGCGTGGTAATCGCCGTCAGCATTGCCATTGCGCTGGACCTCGCGCCACACCACAGAGCGGTCGCGGCGCAGCTGCTGGCCGATCTGCTCATAGGTCAAACCGGCGTCGCGGCCGCGCATTATCGCGATGCGTTCGACGAGATTGAGTCGGTGACCGCGCCCGCCTGGGCCGTCGGGATCACCGGAGTCCACAACCCCGCGTTGCGCGCCTCGACCACCTCTGATCAGCTTCATCGCCCCAGCCTGACGCCACCAGATACTGGCAACCGTGGTCGACACGCCCATGTCCTGCGCCGCGGCAAATAACGGCTCGCCTTGACAC
>NZ_JBSWXU010000303.1:0-1149 GCF_056160785.1 Mycobacterium sp. ABE4_509
CTAGTGGTCCGTCTGCGTTTTGATCTGGTGGAGGGTGGCGCGGCCGCGTTGGACTTTGGTGATGATGTCTTGGGCGGGGGCCTTCCAGATGAAGGGTTTCGGGTCGGCGTTCCAGTGGGCGGCCCAGGTGGTGATCGCCTCGGTGAGGTCGGCGACGCTGGTGAAGATTCCGCGGCGCAGGCGTCTGTCGGTGAGTTCCTTAAACCAGCGCTCGACCAGATTGAGCCAGGAGCTCGAGGTCGGGGTGTAGTGCAGGTGCCAGCGGCGACGATCTCGGTGTTTGAGCCATTTCGCGATCTCAGGGGTGGAGTGTGCCGAGAGGTTGTCCAGCACGACGTGCACACCCAGACCGCGCGGGACAGCTGCGTCGATCTGCTTGAAGAACCGCAACACGTCGGCACCGGTGTGGCCTTTGCGCAGATCGGTCAGGACTTCACCGGTGGCGACGTTCATCGCGGCGAACAGATCGATCGTGCCGTTGCGCTTGTAGTCATGAGTCATGGTTCCGGCCCGGCCCGGTTTCATCGGCAGCGACGGCTGGGTGCGGTCCAGCGCCTGGCACTGGGTCTTCTCATCGAAGCTGAACACCACCGCCCGCGCCGGCGGATTCACATACAGACCAACAACATCGACCAGCTTCGCCTCGAAATCAGGGTCGTTGCTGACCTTGAACGTTTCGACTTTCCACGGCTTCAGATTGTGATCAGCCCAGATCTTGGCCACCGAGTCCTTGCCGATCCCGACGCGGGCCGCCAGGGTGCGGGTACTCCAGTGCGTAGACCCGTCGGCGGGCCGCTCCTTGTGGGTCACCCGCAGCACTTCTTCGACAGTGCCCGCTGGCAGACTCGGCCTACGCCCGCGGCCCTTAGCGATCCTTCCGACCCCGTCGATTCCCTGCTGGGCGAACCGAGAACGCCAGCGCCGCACCGTATCCGAATCGACGGCGCAGCGCCGCGCTATTTCCTCGTTGGCCACCCCGTCGCTGGCCCACAACAGTCCACGGGCTTGCACCACCTGACGGTGCGGCAACGACGTCGAGGCCGCCATCCGCTCCAACTCCGCACGCTGGGCATCGCTGACCGGCAACGCGGCAGCTGTCATAACAGGCATACTACAAACTACCGCACTAATTCGCAGACGGACCACTAG
>NZ_JBSWXU010000304.1:0-1124 GCF_056160785.1 Mycobacterium sp. ABE4_509
GGCCAACAGGGCCGCGGCCGGGCTGGTGACCGCCGACCGGTGAGCGGACGGGGCGGCCGGCCGCGCGTGGCACGATAGGCGCATGGCCAAGCTCGACTACGACGAACTCAACTCCACGATCCGCTACCTGATGTTCTCCGTGTTCTCGGTGCGCTCCGGCGAACTCGGCTACGACGAGGACGCCCGCGCGGCCGCCATCGATGACACCGCGACCTTCCTCAAGCGTCAGGAGGACAACGGCGTCGTGGTGCGCGGCCTCTACGACGTCGCCGGGATGCGGGCCGATGCGGACTTCATGATCTGGACACACGCCGAACGTGTCGAGGCGCTGCAGGCCACCTACGCCGATTTCCGTCGCACCACGACGCTGGGGCGGGTGTCGAACCCGGTGTGGAGCAATGTCGCGCTGCACCGCCCAGCCGAGTTCAACAAGAGTCACATCCCGGCGTTCCTGGCCGGCGAGGAGCCGGGCGCCTACATCTGCGTCTACCCGTTCGTGCGGTCGCTGGACTGGTATCTGCTGCCCGATGACGAGCGCCGGCGGATGCTCTCCGAGCACGGGATGGCCGCCCGCGGCTACAAGGACGTGCGGGCCAACACGGTGCCTTCGTTCGCGTTGGGCGACTACGAGTGGCTGCTCGCGTTCGAGGCCCCTGAACTGCACCGCATCGTGGACCTGATGCGCGATCTGCGCGCCACCGATGCGCGCCGGCACGTGCGGGAGGAGACGCCGTTCTTCACCGGTCCGCGGGTGTCGGTCGAGCAACTGGTGAACTCGCTGCCCTGACAGTCCTCGGGCCGAGTTTGCTGGCAGTGGTCGTGCGCCAGCGTGCGGGTGCGGCTCGGGTCAACGGGTCCGGCTCCGACTGTTGACACCACCTGCCAGTTGGCTGCCGGATGAACCCCGCTCGTGCTGCACTGACGGTGGCGTCAGTTGTTGCTAGCATCGTCGGGTGCTGAGCCCGAAGGCCACCGCGACCGGCATCGCGCTGGCTGGGGGAGTGTTCTCCGTTCTGCAGCTGAGCAGATGGAGCGCCCTGCCGGTGGTTCGCTTCGTCAACGACCTGGTGGTGTTGTCACTCGCGGTGGCGGCGGCCGGCTGCGCGGTCGCGGCGGCCCGGCGG
>NZ_JBSWXU010000306.1:0-1120 GCF_056160785.1 Mycobacterium sp. ABE4_509
GGGGGGTGTGGTTGGGGGGGGGGATGGGAGCGACACCTTGCTGCTGGTGCCCGCGGGGTGAACGGCCGCGCGCGACGCGTTGCGCCTCGGCGATCTGGAACTCAGTGAGCGCCTGGCCCGGCCGGTGCTGGGGCAGGGCAACGATCTGGACGCACGGCTGATCGCGGGCTACGCGCTGGCCTGGCAGGGCCGGGGCCGGGAGGCCGACGAGGTGCTCGCGGTGATCGACCCGGCGACCCTGTCCGAGGACGAGCTGATCGCGTGGGCGTTGCCGACCGCGGCCAACCAGTTCTGGATGCTCTCGGAGCCGGCTCGCGCGACCGCGTTCCTGCAGGCGATCCGCGCCAAGGTGACCGGAGCGGCCGCGCACACCAGCGTCGACGCGCTGTCGGCCACCTTCGCCATGAACGCCGGGAACCTCGACCGCGCGCAGCAGGTCGCCGACGAGGTGCTCAGGTCCGGGGTCGGCGATGACACCGCGGTGGGGTGGGCTGCCTCGACAGCTGCCCTGTGTGCGGCGAGGTCCGGCCGGTTCGGCGACGTCGAGGCCCTCGCCGAGCGGGCGGTCTCGGCTGGGCAGCCGGGTCTGCTGCGCTTCACCAGCGGGTTCGGCCAGACCACGGCCCTGCTGATGACCGGGGAGCCGCAACGCGCGCTGGCGCTGGCTCACCGGCTGACCGATTTCGCCCAGCGCAGGCAGCCGGGCCGGGCGATCGGCGAGGTGCTGACCGCTGATGTGCTGATCGCCGCAGGTGAACCTGCCGAGGCGGTCGCCCTGCTGCGGGAGGCCGCCACCGCGCTGGCGCCGACCGGCTATTCGTGGGGCCCGCTGGCCTGGATGCTGCTGGCCCGGGCGCTGGGCCAGCTGGGCAGGCCGGCGGAGGCGGGAAAGGCGTTGGCTCGCGCGCAGTCCCGCCATGGTCTGAAGTCGATGCTGTTCGCCCCCGAGTTGAATGCGGCCCGGGCGTGGACGTTGGCGGCGCAGCAGAACCGGCACGGCGCGGTCGAGGCCTGTCTCCTCTACACATCTCCGAGCCCACGAGACTTGGCCGAATATCTTGGGCGGAGGGCTTTTTGTTAAGAAGGTAGGGGGGGGGGGGGGGGGGGGGGGGGAGGGGGG
>NZ_JBSWXU010000307.1:0-1112 GCF_056160785.1 Mycobacterium sp. ABE4_509
CCCCGGGGCGGCGTCGGTGCCGGCCATCGGCGGGACGGTCTCGACCGGGGCCGGGGACGGTGCGGACGGCGCCGGACGAGGTGGCGATCCAGCGCTGACCGCCGCGAGTGCGTCGACCATCCCGTGGCCGACCGAGGCGTTCCAGCCGGTGCCCGGATGCAGTGCGGTGTCCTCGATCCGTTGCATCACCTGCCGGGCGGTCAACTCCGGGAAGCGGGCCCGCACCAGCGCGGCGACGGCACTGACCACGGGCGCGGCGTAGCTCGTCCCGGAAAGCCGGACGGTGTCCTCGCCGGTGGCCGCCAACGACAGGATGCCTTCGCCCGGTGCGGCCACGTCCACCCAGGGTCCGGCGAGGGTGAAGGCCGACGCCGCACCGTCGGGTCCCACCGACCCGACGGTCAGGACGTAGTGGTCGTACCACGCCGGGCTCGCCACCACTGCGACCGTGTTCCAGTCGCGCGACCCGGGCGGGTTGTGTCCGGGGCACTGGCCCACACCGCCGACATTGCCGGCCGCAGCCACCACGACGACGTTGCGAACATCGACCGCGTAGGCCAGGGCGGCCCCGAGTGCACCGTCGTCGGGGGCGGCCTCCGCCGGAAGGCAGGCCACCGTGGAGATGTTGATCACCGTCGCACCGAGATCGGCTGCGGTCCGCACCGCCGCTGCCAATGTCGCGACATCGCCGTACCCCGAGCCCGTCGGGTCCGAGTCGGCGCGGAACTTGTTGCTGGACTGCCGAATAGTCAGGATCGACGCATCCGGGGCGATCCCGCCGAAACCGCCCTCGGCTGAGTCCGCTGTGGCACCGATGATCCCCGCGACCGCGGTGCCGTGGCCGTCGCAGTCGGATGTTCCGTCCCCGGTCGAGACGTAGTCGCCACCGGGGACGAGGCGGGGGAGCCGCCGGTGCCGGGACACCCCGGTGTCGATCACGGCAACGGTCTGGCCCGCGCCCCGGGTCAGCTCCCACACCGCAGGCAGGTCCAGCCCGGCGAGCTGGCCGGCTTCGGCTGGTCCGGGCGCACGGGGGTCGGCGACGACGCACTCGGCGAACCGGATGGTGCGCTGCGCCGGGCCCGGCGGCCCCGCCGCGGGCAGTCGAGTCT
>NZ_JBSWXU010000308.1:0-1109 GCF_056160785.1 Mycobacterium sp. ABE4_509
CCGCTGGCCGGCGGCCGCGGCGGTCCCCCCGGCGGCTGCACGGGTCCATCGTCCCCGCTGCGCGCCGCGGGGATGTCCCGATCGCCGACAATCGCCCGGAAGCGTTCGATCTGGTCCTTGTGCCAGGTGACCTGCTTGGAGTCCTCAGCGACCCCGCGGGCCCGCAGGTCGGCAAGGCTTTTCTCGAGCAGCGGCAGGTGCCGCGCCGCGACATCCTCGGAGGTTTCCGGCTTGCCGTCGACGAGGCCGGTACCACCGACCCGCACCTTCGATTTCGTGGTGCGCGGCTTGTACTTCTTCGCCGGGACGAGGACCGGGCCGAGCTCGCCGTGCTCGTCGACCTTGTAGCGGGTCCGTTTCAGATGCGCCACCGAGGTGCCGCCAGCGGCTTTGTAGAGCTGGTTGAGGTCGACCGTGTTGAGGTCGTCGGCCGGGTCGTAGTCCTCGGTGACCGCGGCGATCGTGCACTTGCAGTGGTCATGGATCGGCAGCAGTTCGCCGACCTTGTAGAGCCGGTCCGATGCGGCGATGCACATGCCGCAGGTGCCGCCGCGGGACAGCTCGGGGTGGATCACCCGGCGGTAGCCGATGATCTTGACCTTCGGCCGGTCCAGGTCGGCCGGCGGTGCGGCGGCCGCCGACAGCACCTGGTGCTGCGCGAGGCGCTGGGCGAGCATCAGGTTGTCGTCGATCAGCGTGTCGATCCGCTGCATCGACTGCTTCGCGGCGTCGACACCACCCTTGGACTGCACGAACCGGAACGTCTGAGCCGGCCGCTGAAACACCGCGGCTGTGGTCATGTCGGCGGCTGTGATCTTCGCGCTGCTATCGGCGTAGTCCACCGTCACCGTCGGCCGCTGCAACACCAGCTTTCCGCCGACGATGGCGGCGCTCTTGGCTCGCACATCGACGGGGACTGTCTGCAGTGCGGCTGCTTTCACGCCGAGCGCGAGCAGCTGCTGCGACTGACCCACCGCGGCGGCCCGCGCCGCCGCGGTCTGCGCTGCCAGCATGATGCGGGCGGCCTGCGCCGCGAACGCGATGACCTCGCGGCTGCTGTACGGGTTGACCGTCGCCCACAGCGCGCCGATGGCCTGCTTGGCGTGGGC
>NZ_JBSWXU010000309.1:0-1097 GCF_056160785.1 Mycobacterium sp. ABE4_509
CCCCGGGGAGGCGCCGGAGCGGGCCGTGGTCGTCGACGACGCGCATCTGCTCGACGACGACTCGCTGGATCGGCTGACGGCCCTGGTGCTCGACGGCGGCCGCACGGTCCTGGTCACCGCGGAGCCGCTGAACCACAGGCCGGCGCTGCACGGGTTGCTCACCGCGATGCAGCGGGAGACCCCGACGGTGTCCCTCGGCGTGCTGTCGCCGGCGCAGCTGTCCACCGCGGCCGCGGCGATGCTGGGCGGCGAACCGACACCGGAGACCGTGCGATCCCTGGCCGGGGCGACTGCCGGGCTGCCCTTCCTGGTCGCAGCGGCACTCAGTGAACCCGGTACCGACGCTTCGGCGTTGGTACGCCGCGCCGACCACGCGTTGCTCGACCGGCTGCGCGGCTGCGACGACGCGCTGCTCGACGCGATGCTGCTGCTGGCGCTGACCGACGACCTGGGCGCCGCCGACGTCTCGGCGGCCCTTCCGGTCAGTCCCGCCCAGGCCCGGGTGTTGGTGGACCGGGTCCGGGCCGGCGGGCTGCTGGACCCGCAGCACGGCCCGGAGTTCACCCACCGGATGCATCGTCTGCTGGCCCGCACCGCCGGTGCAGCACGTCACCACCAGCTGGAGAGCGCGCTGCTGGCGACACAACTGGACGCGTCCTCGCTGTCGGCCGAGCTGGCCCTGCGGCTGGCCGAGCACGGGCTGGCCGATGCCCGGCTGGCCACCAGCCTGCACGATCTCGCGGCCCGTGGCGGCACCCCGGCCGTCCGTGCGGCACGGCTGTTGCGTGCCGCCGCCCAGGCCGGCGCGACGACGGTGTCGGTCCCGTTGGCCGATGCGCTGGCCACCTCGGGGGACTGCCCGGCGGCCGCTCGGCTGGCCGAGGAACTGCTGACCTCCTCCGAGGAGTCCGAGCGTGCCGCGGCGGTGCGGATCGGTGCCGCGGTCGCCGCCCACGACGGGGTCACCGCGCAGGCCGCCGACCTGTACCGCTGGCTGGGTCCGCATTCCGACGCGGTCGTCGCGGTCGGCGGGACCGTGGCCGGCGTCGCCGTCGGTGACCCGGAGCTGGCCCGGGCGGCTTTCGCGGCTCCGGCGC
>NZ_JBSWXU010000310.1:0-1082 GCF_056160785.1 Mycobacterium sp. ABE4_509
GGCTGGCGCTGTCGCTGCTGGCCGCCGCGCCGGCGGCGGCGGGTCCGTCGGCCCCGGGGGTGGTCAACTACGCCGTGCTTCCCAAGGGTTCGGTGAGCAACATCATCGGCGCGCGGCTGAACCACGAGTGGGTGTTCACCGCACCGTTCCAGGCGTTCTGGGTGGACAACCCGGCGTGCAACAACTGGGCCGACATCGGGCTGCCGGACGTCTACAACGATCCCGACCTGGCCGCCTTCAACGGGGCGGTCACCCAGGAGTCGCCCACCGACATGACCCACCTGGTCAAACAGGCCGTCGGGGTGTTCGCGACCAACGAGGCCGCCGAGCGCGCCTTCGGCCGGGTGGTCGACCGCACCGGTGGCTGCAACGCGCAGACCACGGCGATGCATCTGGACGACTTCACCACCGAGGTGTGGACGTTCACCGCAGGCGCGACGACGGCCACCGAGGCCGACTGGGTCAAGCAGGAGGCCGGCACCGATCGGCGTTGCTTCGTCACCACCCGGTTGCGGGAGAACGTGCTGTTGCAGGCCAAGGTGTGCCAGTCGGGTAACGGCGGGCCGGCGGTGAACGTACTGGCCGGCGCCATGCAGAACACGCTGGGTCAGTAGCGGCCGTTACGCCTGGCGAATTCGGGTACACGTCATCCACGTGTCACTTGCCGAACGCGGGATTTTGTCGGTGCGGTCTGGAAGATAGACATGAAGGCAGCGACCGTTCCCAATCCGGAAGGGGCTGACATGGCCCGCGCCATCGCTTGTGAGGGCGCCGCTGTCGGCTGCGCCGATCCGCTGACCAGTGCCGAAGCCGCCGCCGAGCAGGTGGTGGCGCAGTGTCTGGCCGACGGTGCGGTGGGGCGGGTGGGGCTGGAGATCGAGGCGCACTGCTACGACCTGGCCGATCCGGCCCGGCGTCCCGGCTGGGAGGAGCTGACCTCGACGATCGCGCAACTTCCGCGGTTGCCCGGCGGCAGCGGTGTCACCGTCGAACCGGGGGGAGCGGTCGAGCTCTCGGGTCCGCCGCTGGCGGACGCGCCGGCCGCCATCGCGGCGATGCGGCTCGACCGTGCGGTGCTGCGC
>NZ_JBSWXU010000311.1:0-1077 GCF_056160785.1 Mycobacterium sp. ABE4_509
GTGCGCCGCCGGCGCTGCCTGCCCCGCCGCCCGGACTGCCGGGTGCCATCCCGCCGGGCGACATCGCGCCGCCCGGATCTGCGACCGCACCCACCGTCATCCAGGCCGCGCTGAGCCGCATCGGTTCGCCCTACTCGTGGGGCGGCTCGGGGCCGAATGCCTTCGACTGCTCGGGCCTGGTGATGTGGTCCTTCCAGCAGGCCGGTATCGCCCTGCCGCACTCCAGCCAGGCCCTGGCCCGTGGTGGTCAACCGGTTTCGGCGGACCAGATGCAGCCCGGTGACCTCGTCATCCAGTACTCCGACGCCTCACACGTGGGGATCTACATCGGCGACGGGATGATGGTGCACGCCTCCACGTACGGGATCCCGGTGAAGGTCGCTCCGGTCCACAGTGCCCCGATCTACAACGTCCGTCGGTACTGAGGCGTCCGTCGGTACTGAGGCGTCCGTCGGTACTGAGGCGTCCGTCGGTACGCCGCCTGCAGCCCGTCGGGAGCGGTCCCGGAACCGCCGCCGCCTCGGGGCGCTCCTCGGAGCCGAGTTGATCTGTGCCGTACTGCTGCTGGGTGGGCCGCAGACCAGTCCGTCCGGCCCGGTACTGGCCGCAGCCAGCCCGCCCGCCCCTGCACCCGCCCCGGGTCTGTCCCCGCGCACGGTGGACACCCTGGACGGGCGTAGCGCCGAGTTGGTCGATCTGGGCGCTCCCGGCGGGGAGGCGCTCCTCGACCGGATCGCCGCTGAACTGCCCGGCGCGACCGCGGCCGTCAGCGCGTTCTGGGGCCCGCAGTGGCCCGAGGCCATCACCGTTGTCGTCGCCGGTTCTGCCGAGCAGTTCGCCGTGCTGGCCGGCGGCGGCGCCGACGTGGCGGCCACCGCGACCGCAGAGCGGATCACGTTCTCCCCGAAGGCGACCGCGATGAGCGACACCGATCTACGGATCGTGTTGCGACACGAGCTGTTCCACTTCGCGGCGCGCGCCGACACCGCTGCCGACGCCCCGGTCTGGCTCACCGAGGGCGTCGCCGACTTCGTCGGGCGCCCGCCGATTCCCGCGCCGCCGGCACCGGGCCCGGAC
>NZ_JBSWXU010000312.1:0-1042 GCF_056160785.1 Mycobacterium sp. ABE4_509
CATCCTGGCCGGACCGCGGTGGCGGCTGGGCGCCCGCGACATCGCCGCGCTGTGGCGGCGCGCCGTGGAGTTGGACGGTGCCGGTCGCCTGGAGCCCGCCGGTCCCGACGAGATCCTTGCGCCGCTCGGAGCCGACGCGGACGCCGCCTGCCTGGGCGAGGCGATCTGTGATCCCGGACCGGCCACGGCGTTCTCCGCCGAGGGGCACCGCAGGATCACCGCGCTGGGCCGGGAGCTGACCGCGCTGCGCGCCCACCTGGACTGGGTGCTCCCGGACCTCGTCGCCGAGATCCGTCGGGTCCTCGGCGTCGACGCCGAGGCGCGGGCGGCGCGTCCGGTGGCGGCCGGCTGGTCGGGCACCGAACACCTGGACGCCTTCGCCGACGTGGTCGCCGACTTCGCGGCGCGCCCACGGGCCACCGCGGTCGCGCTGCTCGCTTTCCTCGACACCGCCGAGGAGGTGGAGAACGGTCTGGCGCCGGCCGAGGTGGCGGTCGCCGGTGACCGGGTGCAGATCCTGACCGTGCACGCCGCCAAGGGGTTGGAGTGGCAGATCGTGGCCGTTCCGCACCTCAGCGGCCGGGTGTTCCCGTCCACGGCGTCGCCGCGGACCTGGCTGACCGATGCCGCCGACCTGCCGCCCCTGCTGCGGGGCGACTGCGCGGCGGTCTCCGAACACGGTGTGCCGGTGCTGGACACCAGCTCCGTCAACGACCGAAAAGCGCTGTCGGACCGAATCTCCGACCACAAGCGAAGTCTTGATCAGCGCCGCATCGATGAGGAACGGCGGCTGTTGTACGTGGCGATCACCCGGGCCGAGGAAACGCTGCTGGTGTCCGGTCACCACTGGGGCGCCACCGAGTCCAAACCGCGTGGGCCGTCGAGCTTCCTCACCGAGCTCAAGGAGGCCATCGACACCGCCGCCGAGCAGGGCGCCCCGTGTGGCGTCGTCGACCGCTGGGCCGACGCTCCCGCCGACGGGGAAGCCAACCCGCTACGCGACCGGGTCGTCGAGGCGTCGTGGCCGGCCGACCCGCTCGCC
>NZ_JBSWXU010000313.1:0-1018 GCF_056160785.1 Mycobacterium sp. ABE4_509
GGGCACCCGCGCCCGCGACCGGTGGGAGGCGCTGGTCGCGCTGGCCGAGCTCGTCGACGACGAGGTCGCCCAGCGCCCGCAGCTGGACCTGCGCGGGCTGCTCACCGAACTGCGGCAGCGCGCCGACTCGCGCCACCCACCCACCGTGCAGGGCGTCACGCTGGCCTCGCTGCACGCCGCCAAGGGGCTCGAGTGGGACGCGGTGTTCCTCGTCGGGCTGGCCGACGGCACCCTGCCGATCTCGCATGCGCTCTCCCACGGCCCCGACAGCGAACCGGTCGAAGAGGAGCGCCGGTTGCTCTACGTCGGGGTCACCAGGGCGCGCACGCATCTGACGCTGAGCTGGGCGCTGGCCCGCAACCCGGGTGGACGCCAGGGCAGGCGCCCGTCGCGATTCCTCAACGGCATCGCCCCCCAGTCGCAGCGCGACGACGGACCGAGCCGGCCCCGCAAGCCCCGTGGTCCGGCACCACGCTGCCGGGTGTGCAACGCCGTGCTGACCGCGCCGCCGGCGATCATGCTGCGCCGGTGCGAAACCTGCCCGTCGGACATCGACGAGCAGCTGCTCGCCGAACTCAAGGACTGGCGGCTGCGGATCTCCAAGGAGATGAGCGTGCCCGCCTACGTGGTGTTCACCGACAACACCCTGATCGCGATCGCCGAATCGCTGCCCACCGACGACGCGGCACTGGTCGCCATCCCCGGCATCGGTGCCCGCAAGCTGGAGCAGTTCGGCTCCGACGTGCTGGCGCTGGTCAGGCAACGCCAGTCGTCGAGCTAGCCGCGCCGGGCGAAACCCCAGGTCAAAAATGTGTTGTCGGGTGCGGCCGCTAGCGGCTAACCTCAACGGCACACAGACGAAAGCCATGTGCGAAAGGAGGGTGTCGCGATCATGACAAGCACCGTTGCGTTCACCGGCGTAGCCGCTGCCGGCATGTCGCGGACCTTCCACGCCCCCGTTTGGGAGCATCCCGCCATTCCCGCCGCCCGCGCCGCCGCGCCGGCGCAGCGCAAGCGC
>NZ_JBSWXU010000314.1:0-991 GCF_056160785.1 Mycobacterium sp. ABE4_509
GTGTTCGCGCGGGTGACGGCCGCGGTGCGGGTCGACGACGACGAGGTGTCGGCCTATCACGCCCGCAACCCGGGGCGCTTCGCCCCGCGGGCGCGCCGCCCCGGTGGCTGGAAACCCGTGCCGGAGCGGTGCGGTTTCGAGGAGGTGCGCCCTGCCATCGCGGAGCACCTGCTGGCCGCGGCGCGCCGCCGCGAGTACCGGCGCTGGCTCGACGCCCGGTGCGCCGAACTGGTCGAACTCGGGCCGGGCTACGAGCATCCGGGGGACCCGCGACAGCCGGACAACACGCATCGGCATTGAACAGGCGGATCCAGCGATGACAGCCAGTGGCGAAGCCGACGACGCACAGGCCCCGATGCGTGACCAGGTGCTGGCGCTCGACATCGGGGGCACCAAGATCGCCGCGGCGCTGGTCGGCCCCGCCGGCCGGCTCACCCACGTGGCGGTGCGCCCCACCCCGCACGGCGACGCGGAGGCGATGTGGGCGGTGGTCGCCGAGCTGGTGGCCGACACCCACGCCGCCGGCGGGGCAGCGGTGTCGGCGGTGGGGGTGGCCTCGGCCGGCCCGGTGGACATCCCCGCCGGCACCGTCAACCCGATCAACATCGCGGCGTGGACACACTTCCCCCTGGTGGACCGACTCGCCGCACTGACGGGTCTGCCGGTGCGGCTCGGCGGAGACGGGCTGTGCATGGCGCTGGCGGAGTCGTGGCGCGGGGCGGGGCGCGGCGCGGCGTTCATGCTGGGCATGGTGGTCTCGACCGGCATCGGCGGCGGGCTGGTCCTCGACGGTGCGCCCTATCACGGGCGCACCGGCAACGCCGGCCACGTGGGGCACGTCGTCGTCGATCCCGGCGGGGCGCCGTGCACCTGCGGCGGACACGGGTGCGTCGAAACCGTGGCCTCGGGGCCGCACCTGGCCGGATGGGCCCGAGCGCACGGGTGGCGGGCACCGGTGGGGGCCGGAGCGGCCGAACTCGCCGACGACGCC
>NZ_JBSWXU010000315.1:0-966 GCF_056160785.1 Mycobacterium sp. ABE4_509
CAACGCGTGCCGCCGGCGGTGGCCGAGAACCGCTACGTCGATGTCGATGCCCACCCCACCGCCGCGGGGATGGCGCTACTCGGTGGGGCGCTCGGGGCGCTCGACGCCGCGGCGTTCCAGGCGCGGCTCACCGCGATCGCGGCCACCGTGTGCCCCGACGATCCGCGCACCACCGCCCAGCGCCGCGCCGATGCCTGCGGGGCGATGGGCCGCTGGGAGGCCTCGCTGGCCTGCCAGTGTCCCGATCCCGAATGCCCGGCCCGTGCGGTCAGTGACAGTGCGGCCCAGATCGTGGTCCATCTGCTGGCCGAACAGGGCACCGTCGAGGGGACCGGCGCGAGTCCGGGCTATCTGCCCGGCTTCGGGGTGCTGCCCGCCGAGCCGGTGCGCCAGGCCGCCGCGACGGCCAGGCTCACCCCGGTGCGGCTGCCCGGCGCGGCACCGGAGCCGGGCTACCGCCCCTCGGCCGGGTTGGCCGATTTCCTGCGCTGGCGGGATCTGACCTGTCGCTGGCCGGGCTGCGACGCCCCGGTCGCCGACTGCGATATCGACCACACCGTGCCCTGGCCGGCCGGGGCCACCCACGCCTCGAGCCTCAAGCACTACTGCCGCACCCACCACCTGATCAAAACCTTCTACACCGGGCCGCGCGGCTGGACCGATCAGCAGCGCCCCGACGGCACCATCGTGTTCACCGCGCCCACCGGGCACACCTACACCTCCGAGGCGCACGGCGCAGCGCTGTTCCCGGCCCTGGCCACCCCCACCGCCCCGCTGACACCGCCCGGGGCCGCCGATCAGCCACCACAACGCAGCGCGATGATGCCCCGCCGCACCACCACCCGCGAACACGACCGCCGCGCCCGCATCAACCGCGAACGCCGCGCGCGCCTGGAACTCAACGCCCAAGCCGAACGCGACCACCAAGCCTGGCTCGCAGCAACCTACGAACCGCCACCCTTCTGA
>NZ_JBSWXU010000316.1:0-951 GCF_056160785.1 Mycobacterium sp. ABE4_509
CTACAAGCCCGGTTCCCCGGCGCCCCCGAAATCCCCGCCTCCGAACTGGCCGGACTCCGCACCCTCCAAGACGTCGTCGCCACCATCGCCGGCCTGACTGCGGCCGGGGCGGCCGAACAACCCGGACACGGGGCGCCGCCGCTTCCAGCGTCGCCGCCACCTGCCGGACTGCACTGCACCGAGGCAACGTTCCGGGCCGCGCCGCCGAGCGGATTGACGATGGCGGGTCTGCGCGACGGCGAGGTCTTCATCACCCGTGAGGACCCGGTCTTCGCGGCGGCGCTCGAGCGGGTGATGGCCTCGCACGAGATCAAGGCCCGCGTGGTCGACGAGGTCCCCGAGGAGGCCAGCGCCGTCATCTGCCTGGCACCGTTGGCGCCGGCGAACTCGGCCGAGGATTGCGTCGAGATGCACCTGCGCACGTTCCATGCCGCACGCAGCGTCGCCAAGAGCAACGCGCATTCGCGATTCTTCGTCACCGTGCAGTCGACCGGAGCTCGCTTCGCCGGCGCGCAGGTGCCGGTCGGGGTGGCCAGCCTGGTGAAAACCGCCGCGCTGGAATGGCCCAACGCTTCGGTGCGGGCAATCGACATCGACACCCTCGATGCGGAACGGTTGACCTCCGAACTGCTCAGCGGTGGAGCCGGAGTCGAGGTGGCGCTGCGCGAGGACGGCACCCGGCTGGTGCTCGACGACGTCGATGCGTCGCCGGCGGGGGAGACGATCACCGTTCCCGAGGGCGGAGTCGTCGTGGTCACCGGTGGTGCGCGCGGCGTGACGGCACGGTCTGCGCTGGCGCTTGCGCATCGCCACGGCCTCAAGCTCGCGCTGCTGGGCCGCACACCGCTGCACGCGGCGGGCCAGGATCAGCCGCACGGCGACACCGTGGCCGAGATCGCCACGGCGCTGGCCGCGTGGGCGCGGGCCCGCGGCGAGCAGATCGGCCTGCCC
>NZ_JBSWXU010000317.1:0-946 GCF_056160785.1 Mycobacterium sp. ABE4_509
CGCGAACACCGCCCGTCCGTCCGCCCCGGCCAGCGTCGCGGCGGCGACGCTGCCGACCTCCATCCGCGCGACCGCGTCGGGCAACACCTCCTGCTCGGTCGGCACCCGCTCGCCGGATCCCAGCCGGGCCTCGGCACGGGCGACCACCCGCTCGGCCACCAGAACCTGGGTCAGCCAGCGGCGCAGCTGCCGGGCCTCACTGGTCCCGGGACGGGGCAGCGACGCCGCCGAGGCGCCCGCCCGCACCTGCCGTTCGCGGGCGTCGACGTCGGCGACCGTCACCACATCATCCCCGGCGTCCCCGCGAACCGTCGCCGCCGTGGCCGTCATCGTGACCGCACCCGCACCGACACCGCCGGGGAGTAGAGCACCTCACCGGCGCCCGCCACCCGGATCAGTGCCCACCAGCACCCCGGCTGCGCCCACGCCGGCGGCGCCACGTCGAACTCCAGCTCGACCGTGCCGCGGGCGGGCACCACCGCACCGGCGATGTTGGGTCCCAGCCATTCCCAGGTACCCCACGGCGAAATCGCATGCGCCTCGACCGCCAGATCGGCATGGGCGTCGGTGCCCACCGTCACCGAGAGCCGGGCGGTGGCCCCGGCGACGACGTCGACATCGGCCGGCTCGCCGGCCAGGCGCAGCAGCCGGTCGTCGTGCTCTCCCACCGAGACGACACAGACGTCCTCGACGGTCTGGTGCCACGCCGCCGGGATCGCGGCTCCGGTCGCCGCGAGTTCGGCCCGCACCGGATACAGCCCCGGCGGGACGGCGTCGGGGACGGTCACCTCGACCGCCGACTCGAGGTACTCCCCCGGCGGCAGGACGAACGGCAACTCGGACATCTGCAGGTGCCAGCCGGTCGGGGCGATCAGCCGCACCCTGCCGTGCAGCGCGGCGTCGCGGGCGTCGCTGGCGGCGGTCAGCCGCAGCTCCACCGCGCCCT
>NZ_JBSWXU010000318.1:0-902 GCF_056160785.1 Mycobacterium sp. ABE4_509
GCGCCGAGCAGTCGGACACCGCGCTGGCGCGGTGGCTGCCCGCGGCGCCACCGGGCGGGCCGGGTGGCTGGTTGTCCAGGATTCGGGCCGACCCCGGCCGGGCCGGTGTGCTCGCCCTCGGCGGTGTCGGCGCGGTGGCGGTCCTGATCACGGTGCTCACGCTGGTCGGCGACCGCTCGCCGGCCGTGGTGTCGGCCAAACTTCCACCTGTGGAACCGGTTTCGTCGGCCGCTGCGATCCCGGAGCCGCCCGCGGCGCCGGTGGTGGTCAGTGTCGTCGGGCTGGTCCGCACACCCGGGTTGGTCACCCTGGAACCCGGAGCGCGGATCGCCGATGCGCTCGACGCCGCCGGCGGTGTGCTCGACGGCGCCGACCTGGTCGGCCTGAACATGGCCAGGCGGCTGGCCGACGGCGAACAGATCGTGGTCGGTATCGAGCCGCCGCCCGGTCAGCCGGTCGAGATGGGCAGCTCGGTGGTCTCGGATTCGGCGGCTCCCGCGCCGGCCGCCGCCGGTCCCGGTGCCGCCGGCGGCACCGCAGGTCTGGTCGACCTGAACACCGCCACGGTCGAACAACTCGACACCCTGCCCGGCGTCGGTCCGGTGACCGCCGCGGCGATCGTGTCGTGGCGGGAGAGCAGTGGCGGCTTCGCGAGCGTCGACCAGCTCGCCGAGGTGGACGGAATCGGGCCGGTGCGGCTGGCCAAACTCCGCGACCTCGTGCAGGTGGGATGACCGCGCTCGACCTCAGACTGGTTCCGGCCGCGCTGACCAGTTGGGCGGTGACGGCGTCGGGCATCGTGTGGGCGCAGGCCGGGGGCTGGCTCGCGGCCGCGGCATCGGTGGCGGTCACTGTGGCGGCCGGTTGGTGGGCCGGCCGGCACCGACAGGGTGGTCCCGACC
>NZ_JBSWXU010000319.1:0-896 GCF_056160785.1 Mycobacterium sp. ABE4_509
GTCGATCGCCACCGCGGGCAGCGCGGCGGTCGCCGGCTCCATCGCCACCGCGGGCAGCGCGGCGGTCGCCGGCTGCATCCTGACCGTGCTGTCGATCGCCTGCGCGAGGTGCGCGGCGTGCCTGGGGTGCATCGCATGCAAGAGATGCAAGGCATGCGCCGGGTGCATCGGCTGTGAGAACTGCACCGGCTGCGTCGGCTGCGTGAACTGCTCGGGCCTGCGCAACGCGGTCGGCCTGCGCGACGTGCACGCCGCCTATCAGCTCTAGCCGGCCTGGACGTTGCGCGGTCGTGCCGTCGGCCACAGCGACGGGAAAATCCGCCGAAGATCGGCCCTCAGCGTGGTCGCGCTATAGGTTTGTCCGGAACTGGTTGCGCACGGAAGGACACGCCGGGTGACGAACAATCTATGGCTGGGCATACCCGGCGCCGCCGGAGTCGCGCTCGCCGCGGCATTCGTTGGGTCACCAGGGCTCGCCCATGCGGCCCCGGTGGCCGGCAGTGGCCTGACCGTGCCGAGCTCGCCGGGCGTGATCGGGCTGGCTCCTCCGCTCGACCCGACCGGGCTGGATTGTGTGCTGACCGTCAGTCGGGACTGCGCCTCGTCGGCAACGTCGGCGGTGACGGCCGCTGCCACGCCCGCTGCCAGCGCGGACCTGTTCTTTGTCGACTTGATGTCGGGCAGATGCGGGTTGATCTGCAACGGCGCCGACGGCGGACCCGGAGAAGCCGGCCAGGCCGGCGGACTGCTCTTCGGCAACGGGGGCGCGGGCGGGGCCGGGGTCGAGGAAGGCCAGGCCGGTGGCGCAGGCGGGGCTGCGGGTCTGTTCGGCAATGGCGGTGCCGGTGGTGCGGGCGGGGCGCGAGCGTCCGGCGGGGCGGGCGGCGCCGGCGGAC
>NZ_JBSWXU010000320.1:0-868 GCF_056160785.1 Mycobacterium sp. ABE4_509
GCCGCCGGGTGCGTGGCGGTGCTGCACGCCGGTGCGGCGGGGTGGACGATCACCGGCGGCGACGGCCTCACCACCCGGGCCGAGGGGCCGGTACCGAAGGTGTTCGGCTTCCGCACCGACCTGCCCGACCCGGCCGGCATGACGGTGACGATCCGGGTCGTCACCCCGTTCGCGACCAGCCCCACCGCACTCAAGCTGGCGCTGCTCGCCGTGCAGGTCGGCGCGGTCGTCGTCGCGCTGTGGCTGCTTGGCTGGCGGCGGCGCCGGCCGCGGTCGCCCCGGCCGGGCCGGCTGTGGTGGATCGACGCCGCCGTGGTGGCGATCCTGGCCGGCTGGGCGGTGATCGGTCCGCTGGCCGTCGACGACGGCTGGGCGGCCACCATCGCCCGCAACCTGGCCGTCACCGGTGAGGCGGGCAACTACTACCGGTGGTGGAACGCGCCGGAGGTGCCGTTCGCGCTGAGCCAGCAGCTGCTGGCTCCACTCACCGAGGTCAGCCTGGCACCGTTGTGGCTGCGGTTGCCGAGCACGCTGCTCGGGGTGGCGACCTGGCTGGTGCTCAGCCGCGGCATCCTGGGCGCGGCGATCCCGGCCTGCGCGCGGCTCGGCTGGGTGCGTGCCGTGGCCGCAGTGCTGCTGCTGGCCGCGTGGCTGCCGTTCAACCTGGGCGTGCGCCCGGAAAGCTACGTTGCGCTCGGACTGTCCGCGGTGCTGGCGCTGGCGTGGCGGGCCCGCTCCCCGGCCGGTGTTGCCGGCGCGATTCTGGTCGCCGCGGTGACGGTGCCGATCAGCCCGACCGCTGTCCTGCTGGCGGCACCGCTGGCGGTCTTCGCTCCCCGGCTGGCCCGGGTGGTGCGCCGCGCCGCGG
>NZ_JBSWXU010000321.1:0-842 GCF_056160785.1 Mycobacterium sp. ABE4_509
GTCTTCCCGGTGCCGACCCCGCCGGTCAGGGCCATGACGATCGGCTCGGCGGGCGCGGCGGCCAGAGCCGCGACCGCGGCCCGCGCAGCCGGGGGCACGGTCATTGCGACAGCGGTGACTGAGCCAGGGGGGTCGTGGCGTCGGCGCCGGTGTCCGGGCCGGTGTCCGTGTCGGTCGGCGCCCCGGCATCCGGGGTGACCGTCTCGGGCTCGGGGGCCGGTGCGGTGGTGGTCGGTTCCGCTGCCGTCGTCGTCGGCTCGGCCGTGGTCGGTCTGGTGGTGGTCGTGGTCGCCCGGGTGGTGGTCGTGGTGGTCGGCTGCGTGGTGGTGGTCGTGGTCTCGCTGGTGGTCGTCGTGGTGGTCGTGGTCTCGTCGCTGGTCGTCGTCGGGCTCGTCGTCGTGGTGCTCTCCGGCGGTGGGGTGAACACCGACGTGGTCGGAAGGCCGTCGTCGCCCGTGACGGTCACGGTGACCGGAGGCGGCGGTGCGGCCGGCTCACCCGGTGCCTGCCCGTTCTCGCCGGGCGTCTCCGACGCCGGTCCGCTGTCGGTCGAGGCCAGCGTCATGGCCAGCCCCCCGGTCGCCAGCAGCGCCGCGGCGGCGGCCACCCCGAACAGCACGGGCGGGCGCTTGTACCAGGGCAGCGGCGCCGGCTCCGGATAGCCCTCGTCGTCCCCGCCGAAGTCGACCTGCGGGCGAGCCTCGGTGCCCTCGAAGCTGTAGTCGTCGCCGACGTAGGGCACCGGGTCCTGACCGCCCGTGTCGTCCTGGGACCAGGCCAGCGCGCGGAAGGTGGCCGACGGCGCGCCGTCGGAGGCGGATTCGGCGGCCGCGGCCCCGGCC
>NZ_JBSWXU010000322.1:0-820 GCF_056160785.1 Mycobacterium sp. ABE4_509
GCACTCAAGGAGGCCGACGGCGGGCGCGCCGCCATCATCCTGGGGGACTGGCCCGTGCTGCGGGCACAGTCGGCGGCCACCCTGCCCGCCGGCGCGGTCTGGGCGACCGACGTGGTCGAGATCGCCGCGAGCGTCCGGGGCGCGATGACCACGATGCTCACCGGTGTCGCAGTGGTCGGCGATCTTGCCGCGGCGCTGGATCTCGTTGCCGCACAGCCTGATCTGCGGGCCGTCACGGCAGACGGCGACCTGGTCGGCGGCGGCTGGGTCAGCGGGGGATCCGACCGCCGGCCCAGCACGCTGGAGATCACCCTGGAGGTCGACAAGGCGCGTGCGGAGCTGGCCGCCGCGGAACGCCAGACCGGGGAACTGTCGGCGGCGCTGGCCGGAGCCCTCGACGAGCAGGCCGCCCGGCAGGATGCCGCCGAACAGGCGTTGGCGGCGCTCAACGAATCCGACGCCGCGATCTCGGCGATCTACGAGCAGCTCGGCCGGCTGGGGCAGGATGCCCGCGCGGCCGACGACGAGTGGCAGCGGCTGATCAAACAGCGCGACGAGCTCGAGGCCGGGCGCACTCAGACCGTCGAGGAGCTCACCGACCTCGAACAGCGACTGCACAACGCCCAGCAGGAGCCCATGTTCGAGGTCCAGCCCGTCGACCGTGAGGAATCCTCCTCGGCGGCCGAAGCGGCCCGCTCGGCCGAGGTGGAGGCCCGCCTGACCGTTCGTACCGCCGAGGAGCGCGCGAACGCGGTTCGGGGACGGGCTGATTCGCTGCGTCGTGCGGCGGCCGCCGAGCGCGAGGCGCGGATCCGCGCCC
>NZ_JBSWXU010000323.1:0-793 GCF_056160785.1 Mycobacterium sp. ABE4_509
ACTGGGGCCCGGCCGCTGTCGGGGCGCTGCGCGGCGCATTGCGCGCGGTACCCGGGCTGGCGCCCGCTGGTGTGCCGGCCGCGCTGGTACCGGACGCCTCGGCCGCGCTGACCGCACTCCAGGCCGACCCCGGGCTGCCGACCTCCGGCGTGGTCGCGCTGCTGGACTTCGGCGGCACCGGCACCTCGATCAGCCTGGCCGACGCCGGCGCCGGCTACGCCCCGCTGGGTGAAACGGCCCGCTTCGCGGAGTTCTCCGGCGACGGCGTCGACCAACTGCTGCTCAACCACGTCATCGCCGCGGCCGCCACCGACACCGATGATCCGGCCGGCACCGCGGCGGTGGGCTCGCTGGCCCGGCTGCGCGCCGACTGCCGACGGGCCAAGGAACGACTGTCCGCGGAAACCTCGACGAGCATCAGCCCGCAGCTTCCGGGCCTGCCGTCCGACGTGCGGGTGACCAGGGCCGAGCTCGAACAACTCATCGATCAGCCGCTGGCCGGCGCGCTGCTCGTCCTCGACGACAGCCTGCAGCGGGCGGGTCTGAGCACCTCGTCTCTCAGTGCGGTCGCCACGGTCGGCGGCGGTGCGCACATCCCGCTGATCACCCAGCGGCTCTCGGAACGGTTGCGGGTTCCGGTGATCACCTCACCGGCTCCGCAGACGATCGTCGCCTCCGGTGCTGCGCTGGTGGCAGAGCGGGGCACGGCCTCGGACGCCACCACGATGTCGACGGCGGCCGACTCGCCGACCGGTGTGGCACCGGCGGCGTGGGCGGCCGGGGCGGCCGGGGC
>NZ_JBSWXU010000324.1:0-773 GCF_056160785.1 Mycobacterium sp. ABE4_509
CTGCAGGGCGTGTGGTCCGGCGCCGGCAGCGAACGCGCCCTGGTCGCGGCCGCCCCGATGGTGTCCTGGCTGCTCGACGCAGCCCGGCAGGCGCAGCAGCACTCGGCGCAGGCCACCCTGCAGGCCCAGGCGCACACCAAGGCGCTGGCGATGACCCCCTCGCTGCCCGAGATCGCCGCCAACCACGTCACCCGCGCGGTCCTGGTCGCCACCAACTTCCTCGGGATCAACACGATGCCCATCGGTGTCAAGGAGACCGACTACTTCGTCCGGATGTGGAACCAGGCCGCCGCGGCGATGGACGTCTACCAGGCCGAGACCACCGCCAACACGATGTTCGATCCGACCGAACCGGCCACGCCGATCGTGAATCCCGGGTCGGTGGAAGTCGCCCAGACCGAAACCCGTTCCCGGCTCGCGCAGCTGGTGACTGACGCGGCCGCCCAGCCGGTGATCGGGCAGCGGCTCGGCGAAATAGGTTCCCAGATGGCGCAGTTCGCCGGCCCGGTGCAGCAGCTGATCCAGTCGGTCAAGCAGAGCGTCAATTCGCACACGCTGACCGACCCGGCGCTGCCGTCGGACATCGGACTGGTCGGCGCCGGAGCGATGTCCAACCATCCGCTGGCCGGCGGTACGGGCCCCAGCAAGGGTGCGGGGCTGCTGCACGCCAGCTCGCTTCCCGGGGCCGGGGGCACAGCGCCCCGCACACCGCTGCTCGCCCAACTGCTCGACACCCCGCCGGTCGCGTCCGCGGCCGCCACTGTGGGCAGCGC
>NZ_JBSWXU010000325.1:0-744 GCF_056160785.1 Mycobacterium sp. ABE4_509
CCTACACCGTCACCGACCCCGACGGTGTCATCGCCACCGCGACTGTGAGCCTCACCGTGACCCCGGTCAACGATGCCCCGACTGCTGTCGACGACGTCTACACCATGGACGAAGACACCGTGTTGAACGTCGGCACCGCGGCCGGGGTGTTAGCCAATGACACCGATGTCGACGGTGACGGCCTGACCGTCGAGCTGCTCAGTCCGGCTGGCAACGGCACCGTGGTCCTGGTCAATGATGGTTCGTTCACCTACACCCCCGACGGTGACTTCGCCGGCGAGGACAGTTTCGACTACGTGGTCTCCGATGCCGACGGTGTCATCGCCACCGCGACTGTGACCGTGAACGTGACCCCGGTCAACGATGCCCCGACTGCTGTCGATGACACCGCTGTCACCGCTGAGGACACTCCGGTCACCATCGATGTGTTGGCCAATGACACCGATGTCGACGGTGACGAGCTGACTGTCACATTGGAAACCGACCCGGTCAACGGCACCGTCGCTCTGCTCGACGATGGTTCGTTCACCTACACCCCCGACGGTGACTTCACCGGTACCGACAGCTTCGCCTACACCGTCACCGACCCCAGCAGCGCCATCGCCACAGCCACCGTGACCGTCACCGTGACCCCGGTCAACGATGATCCCGGGGCCAATGGCGATTCGTTCGTGACGGTGGAGGGTCAGCCGGTGTCTATCAAGGTTCTGGCCAATGACGTTGATCCTGATGGCGACAGCCTTG
>NZ_JBSWXU010000327.1:0-705 GCF_056160785.1 Mycobacterium sp. ABE4_509
GGGTGGCCCCGTGGGCCGCTCGCTGACCGCGGTGGCGGCGCGGGCGTTGGTCGGCGCCGACGTGGGCGCCGGTCTGCGCGCGGAAGGGCAGCGCAGCGCCGCGCCCGGGCACTGGGAGCGGCTGGCGGTGTGTTGGGAGCTCGCACACGATCACGGCCTGGCGATCGCGGCGCTGATGCAGACCGCCCAGCACGACATCGCCGAACGGGAGCGGTTCGCCCACCGCGTCGATGCCGGCATGGCGGGTCCGCGCACCACCGCTGCGATCCTTGCCGCGCTGCCGGTGCTGGGGATCGCGCTCGGGCACCTGCTCGGCGCGGATCCGGTGGGATTCCTGCTGTCCGGGGGTGCTGGTGGGTGGCTGCTGGTCACCGGAACGGCGTTGCTGTGTTGCGGTCTGATGTGGTCGGACTCGATCCTGTCCGGGGCGCTCTCATGATGTGGGCGGCCGCGTTCCTCGCGGCTTCGCTGCTGGCCTGGCCTCGGCCGGCGATGGCCAGGGTAGGGCTCGGAGTGCAGGTGTCGCCCGGCGCCGCGCGCCGGGCCCCCGGACACGACGAGCTGGACACGGCTGGGGCGCTCGAACTTCTGGGTGCGTGTCTGCGATCGGGGATGGCGGTCTCGAGCGCCGCTGCGGCGGTCGCGGCCTCGGCCCCCGCCGAGCTGGCGGCCGTGTTGCGGCGAGCGGCCGATCTGCTGGCGCTG
>NZ_JBSWXU010000328.1:0-668 GCF_056160785.1 Mycobacterium sp. ABE4_509
CGCCGCGGCCGGGCCGGTCGCCGTACCGGCCGGGATCAGCACACCGGCGCTGCCCGCGCCGCCGCCGTCGACCATCGTTCCGGCCACCTCGGGCACCATGCGGGAGTTCTTCGCCGCCAACGGTGTGACCATGGAACCGCAGAGCAGCATCGGCTTCCGGGCGCTGAACATCGTGTTGCCGATGCCGCGCGGCTGGGAGCACGTCCCCGACCCCAACGTGCCCGACGCGTTCGCCGTGATCGCCGACCGGGTCGGCGGAAACGGGCTCTACACCTCCAATGCGCAGATCGTGGTGTACAAGCTGCTCGGCGAGTTCGACCCGAAGGAAGCCATCAGCCACGGCCTGGTCGAGCCCCAGCAGCTGCCGGCCTGGCGGACCACCGACGCCTCGCTGGCCGACTTCGGCGGGATGCCGTCGGCGCTGATCGAGGGCACCTACCTGGAGAACTCGATGACGCTGAACACATCCCGGCGCGACGTCATCGCCACCGTCGGCCCCGACCGCTACCTGGTCTCGCTGGCCGTGAACACCAGCGTCGACCAGGTGGTCGCAGCGGCCGAGGCCACCGACGCCATCGTCAACGGGTTCAAGGTCAGCGTGCCCGGACAGCCCCCGGCGGCGCCGCCCGCCCCGGCCCCGGCACCGGCCGCACCCGCCGCGGTGGCAC
>NZ_JBSWXU010000329.1:0-664 GCF_056160785.1 Mycobacterium sp. ABE4_509
CGCACGCGCGGCCCGGTGGTCGCCGTGCTGGCGGGCCGTGGCGGTGCCGGAGCGTCGGTCTTCGCCGCGGCGCTGGCGTGCACCGCCACCGAATCGCTTCTGATCGACGCGGACCCCTGGGGTGGCGGCCTCGATCTACTGCTCGGCGGTGAGGGACAACCCGGGCTGCGCTGGCCCGACCTGGCGCCGGCCGGCGGCCGCTTGAGCTATCCCGCCCTGCGGGACGCACTACCCGGACGGAATCGGGTCCGGGTGCTCTCCGCGGGCCGAGCGTGTCCGGAGGGCCGATCCGGCAACGACATCGATGCCCTCGCGCTGGACGCGGTGGTCGAGGCCGGCGCCCGCGGCGGGGTGACGGTGATCTGCGATGTGGCGCGGCAGCCGACGGCGGCTGTCGAAACAGCTCTGGCGGCAGCCGATTTGGTGATCTTGATCACTCCGGTCGACGTCCGGTCCTGTGCGGCGGCCGCGGCCACAGCGCGGTGGGCGGTCGCGGAGAACCCGAACACCGGACTCGTCGTGCGTGGACCGGCGCCCGGTGGTCTGACCCGCGATGACGCCGCTCGCATCGTAGGGCTGCCGGTGCTGGCGGCCATGCGCCCGCAGCCCGGCATCGACCGGCAACTCGAGTGCGGCGGGTTGCGGCTGCGCCGTCGGTCCCCGC
>NZ_JBSWXU010000330.1:0-635 GCF_056160785.1 Mycobacterium sp. ABE4_509
AGCTTTGGGTGCACGCTCGGGATCGAGCTCATGGACCCGCCACAACAACCGATTGATGGTCGCCGTCCGTGCCGCGACAAGGACTTCGCGGCGATCCACCAACAGCTTCAGTTCCCGCGACACCTCGTCATGAGAGGCCACCGGAAGGTCCGGTTCACGTAGGAATCCCCGCGCCACCGCCAATGCGTCGATCGGATCGGACTTGCCGCGGGTCCGTGCCGAGGCCCGGGTCTGGGCCATCAACTTCGGCGGCACCCGCACCACCTTCTGCCCCAACGCCAACAGGTCACGTTCCAGACGCGCCGACAAATGCCGGCAATCCTCGATCGCCCAGATGACATCGCCCCCGAACTGTTCGCGGGCCCACATCACCGCCTCGGCATGCCCGACGGTGATCGCTTGAACGGTCTTCTCGGCGAGCTTGCGACCCGCATCGTCGACAGCGACGAAGGTGTGCGTGCGCTTGTGTACATCGGCTCCAACAACAACCATGGTGGTTGCCTCCATTCACTGTGAGGTGACGGTTGGGCCGGTCGGCGGACATACCTCAGTGGGGGCGGTGCCACGCTCCTATCAAGTCACGCCGGCCGGTCCTTCACACCTGATGCCGACAAAACACATGCTCGCCAACCCGA
>NZ_JBSWXU010000331.1:0-632 GCF_056160785.1 Mycobacterium sp. ABE4_509
GCCGAGGGCCAGCCGGCGGCCCTGATCGGCGTGCGTGCGCAGCCGCAGCAGCAGGAGCAACCCGACAACGGTGACGAACAGTGCCGGTCCGGGGTGCGAGGACAGCGCCACTGCCGCAGCCGCCACCGCGATGGCGCCGAGTGCCGCGGCGCCCGCGAAACCCGTTACCAGGCCGGTCAACACGCGGTGGGCGACGGCGGACCGGCCGTCGTCGATCTCGGAACCGGGTGGACCGGCCCCGCTGACGGTGATCGCCGCCTTGGGAGCCAGGGACAGCCCGGCCAGGGCCAGCACCACCAGGGCGGCACCCCCGGTCGTGACCGCACCCCCGACCGCCGTGCACAGTGCGCTGCATGCCG
This sequence comes from Mycobacterium sp. ABE4_509, assembly GCF_056160785.1. Classification (NCBI taxonomy): domain Bacteria; kingdom Bacillati; phylum Actinomycetota; class Actinomycetes; order Mycobacteriales; family Mycobacteriaceae; genus Mycobacterium; species Mycobacterium sp. ABE4_509. The sequence goes on from NZ_JBSWXU010000331.1 coordinate 360, forward strand.
CCAGGCAACCGGTCAGCGTTGCCAGCGCCCACAGCGCTGTGCTGTCGCGACACGCAGTGCGCAGCATCGACGTCGACACCGCCAGGCCGGCCGACGAGGCCAACAGAACGGTGGGCGCCCAGGGCGACCCGGGTACAGCCAGAAGCCCAGCTGCTGCCGCGAAGACCACTGCGTTCGAAGCCGGTGCAGCCGAGTGTTGCCCGCTGCGGGCCGCTGCCAGTGCCGCGGCGCCGCTCGCCGCGGCCAGGCTGCCCGCCACCCACGGGTGTGCCG
>NZ_JBSWXU010000332.1:0-628 GCF_056160785.1 Mycobacterium sp. ABE4_509
GGCACGGGCCGGCGGCGGGTTCCTCGGCGCGCGCCGCGAGGTCCGGTTCCAGCCGGTGCCACGCCGCCGCCGCGGACGTCATCTCGGCGACCTGACCGAGGTGTCGCAGCACCTCCACCGCCAGCGAGGCGGGGGCCTGGGTGAGGGTGTACACCGACGCCGAGGCCAACCCGAACAGGGTGTCGGCGGCCGGTTTTCCGAGCCGGCGTTCCACCACCGCACGCAGCCGGGGCTGATAGTCGATCACGGTGACCGCGGCGGCCAGCCCGGGCGGCAGCCCGCGCCAGGGCACCAGAAGCCCGGCCGTCGCCACCCCCAGCCCGACGCCGTTGGCGCCCGTGGCGATCAGCCGGCTGGCCAGCAGCACGCCGTCGCCCGGTAGGTCGACCTGCCGGTGGCCCGGCGTCGCGGTGCCGCAGCCCGCTTCGGCGTCGGCGACCGTCTGGCACAGTTCGTCCAGGGAGGGGCCGTCGGCGGCGACCGTCACGATGATCCGGCGCACCGAGTGGTTGATCCGCGCGGCCCGGACGCCGTCGTGGGCGCGTACCGACTCCAGCACCGCCGTACCGACGTCGCCGGCCTTCTCGCCGTCGAGTCCGCGGACCTCGATCCAGCAGCGGTCCCCGCC
>NZ_JBSWXU010000333.1:0-578 GCF_056160785.1 Mycobacterium sp. ABE4_509
GCTCGCTGGATCTGGCCAAGCATCGGGGGCTGCTGGGTGATTGGCTGGACACCCAAACCGGAATCGTGGCCGAGTTGGCCCGCGACGAGTTGGCCGACATCACCCGTCTCACCGAGACGATCAATGCGTTGGCCAAACGTATAGGCGAACGTGTGCGAAAGGTCGCGCCGGTCTTGCTGGCCATGCCGGGCTGTGGGGAGCTGACCGCGGCCAAACTGGTCGGTGAGGCCGCCGGGGTCACCCGGTTCAAAAGCGAGGCGGCCTTCGCCCGTCACGCCGGGGTGGCGCCGGTTCCGGTGTGGTCGGGCAACACCCGCGGACGGGTCCGGATGACCCGCTCGGGCAACCGCCAACTCAACGCCGCCCTGCACCGCATCGCAGTCACCCAGATCCGCCTCGACGGCCTCGGTCAGGCGTACTACCGCCACCGCTTGGCCCAAGGAGACTCCACCACCGAAGCCCTGCGCTGCCTCAAACGCCGCCTGGCACGAGTCGTCTTCGGCCACCTCCACACAGACCACAACAACCGTCAAGAGCCTTGCCAACTGGCAGCGGCTTGACATAGGAGAAACACATGA
>NZ_JBSWXU010000334.1:0-565 GCF_056160785.1 Mycobacterium sp. ABE4_509
GTAGCCCGTTGTGGGTGCCGAGGGTGCCCGAGGACAGGGTGTCGCGGCACAGGGCCAGGAAGGCGTCGTGGTCGCGCTGGGCGGGGCTGCGGTCGTCGCGGCTGACCGGTCGGTCGCGGTTTTGGTCGGGGCGGCTGGCGCCGGGGGCGGCGAGTTTGGCCGCCGCGGCTTCCCAGTAGGACCGTGCGGCCGGGGTGAGGTATCCGGTGAGTTTGCTCATGCCGTCGGGTTGTTGGCGGCCCAGGCGTAGGCCGCGTTTGCGGTTCTGTTCTTTCTCATCGGGTACCGCCCCGTCGGGGTCGATGGTGATCAACAGCCGTTTGGCGGCCTGGCGTAGCTGGTCGGGGTCCAGTTCGGTGGCCGCCTGAGCGAGCTGGGTTTCGGCGGCGGCGCGGGTGCCGATGTCGACCCAGTGGGGCAGGGCGTCGAAGAACTCGCTGATGGCGGCGATATGGCCGGCTCCGATGTGTCCGTGGGCTTGGGCGGCCGCGACGTGTTCCCAGTGCGGGGGCAGCGAGGCCCCGGACAGGGCTCGGCGCTCGCCGAGCATCGCGGCGTCGCGGAC
>NZ_JBSWXU010000335.1:0-555 GCF_056160785.1 Mycobacterium sp. ABE4_509
GGAACGGGCCGGGCAGGCCACGGGCGCCGCCGCCGAGGTGCTCGCCGCCACCGCCACCCTGGCCACCGACCGCGGCTGGCTGGGGGCCGCCGAGAAACACATCAAACAAGGAACGCCCGCCGTCGGGGCGGTCAACGCCGCCATCGACCAGTTCGTCGACATGTTCAGCAAGCTCGGCGGGCTGATGGCCGAGCGCGTCTCCGACCTGCGCGACATCCGCTCCCGGGTGATCGCCGAACTCAAGGGACTGCCCGAACCGGGCGTCCCGCTGCCCGACGAGCCCTCGATCCTGTGCGCCGAGGACCTCGCCCCCGCCGACACCGCCGGCCTGGACCCGACACTGGTGGTCGCACTGGCCACCACCCTCGGCGGCCCGACCAGCCACACCGCGATCATCGCCCGCCAGCTCGGCATCCCCTGCGTGGTGGCCGTCACCGGCCTCGACGACATCGCCTCCGGAACCATGGTCCTCGTCGACGGCACCCTCGGCACCGTCACCGCCGACCCCGAGGAATCCGCCGCCCGCGACGCCGTCGCCGCCGCGCAGCGCGCCGC
>NZ_JBSWXU010000336.1:0-552 GCF_056160785.1 Mycobacterium sp. ABE4_509
GGGTAGCGTCGGTGCCATGTTCGAAAGTGTGTTCGATATCGATCCCGCGGCGGGGGAGGCCGAGTTGCGGGCAGTGGTCGAGCGCTGCGAACAGCTGAAATCGGTGGCCGCAGCCGCGCAGGCCCGGGCCACGGCGTTGTGGGCCGACAAACGCCGCGCCGCCGAGACCGCGGCCGGGCTGCCGTCGGCCAGCCGCGGCAAGGGGTTGGCGACGGAGGTGGCGTTGGCCCGCCGCGACGCCCCGGCACTCGGCGGCCGCCATCTGGGGCTGGCCCGGGCGCTGGTCCACGAGATGCCCCACACCCTGGCCGCGCTCGAGGCCGGGGTGCTCTCGGAATGGCGGGCCACGCTGATCGTGCGGGAATCGGCCTGCCTGAGCGTCGAGCACCGCCGGGTGCTGGATCGGGAACTGTGTGCCGATGCGGCCCGGCTGGCCGGGTGGGGCACCAAACGCATCGAGGCCGAGGCCAAGAAGATCGCCGCGCGCCTGGACGCCGCCGCGGTCGTCGACCGGGCCGCCAAGGCCGCCGCCGATCGGTGTGTGAGTATCCG
>NZ_JBSWXU010000337.1:0-541 GCF_056160785.1 Mycobacterium sp. ABE4_509
GCCGGGCCCCCCGCGTGCGCGGGATCGATCCCGGCGGGCAGCTGTGCCTGAGTGCCCGGCACCGCGCCTTCGGCGGGCACATGGGCGACCGGCATCACGAACTGATTGACCGCCGACGCGACGTCACGGGAGGGCCGCGGCGCTGCGGCGTCTCCGGCGAACGCCGCGGCGGCGGCCATCAGCATCGAGGCGGCATTGGTGGGATCAGCGGCGGCCTGCTGGATGACCGGACCGAGGCTCTGCACGGCCGGCAGGCCGGGGGCCTGCAGACCGTCGATCGGCAACGGTGCGGCGGCCGGGTCGGCGTGCGCGACCCCGGTAACCCCGAGCAGCGCGGCCGACGAGCCCACCGCGACAAGGGTGGTGAGCTTCATCCTGGTCGTGGACATGGTCCCCCAATGCTTTCGTCGATGTGGCTGGTTGATGTGGTGTCAGGTCAGGGAAGCCCGGCCAGCGCGCTGAGCGGCGGAGTCAGCGGTTCGGTCGCCGGCGCGGGAGCGATCGGCGCGACCGGTGCGACCGGGGCCAGCGGGGCGGCGAC
>NZ_JBSWXU010000338.1:0-537 GCF_056160785.1 Mycobacterium sp. ABE4_509
GGCCCGGCTGCTCGGCGCCGTGGGCGTGCTGCGCGGGCCCGACGTTGCGGGCTGGACCTCCACCGAGTTCCGCGAATACGTGCTCGCGACCTACGCCATGCCGCGCACCCGCCGCACCCCCGCGGACTGGCGCCGCATCGGCGAGCTGGCCGCGCAGATCTCAGGTGCCGACGATGTGTCGGTCGACGTCGAGTTCCTGGGGCTGTGGGACACCGCGGCCATTCCCGGACTGCCCCGGCAGAAAACTGCGGACCCGCTGCCCAACGTGCGCGCGGTGCGGCACGCACTGGCCATCGACGGCGGTAGCGGACCGCTGCGCGCCCAACCCCTGCGACCGCCCGCCGAGGCATCCCTGCCGAACGTCGACGAGGTGTGGTTCCGCGGCGCCCATGCCGACGTCGCGGGCGGCCGCCATGCCTGCGAACCGTTGGCAGACATCGCCCTCGACTGGGTCCTCGACGGCGCACTGCAGGCCGGGATCGCGCTGAAACCCTCAGCCCGGCGCCGCGCCCCCGGGGCCGCCGAGGCCCTGGCCGG
>NZ_JBSWXU010000339.1:0-534 GCF_056160785.1 Mycobacterium sp. ABE4_509
CCGCAGGCCATGGCCGCCGCGATGGCGGCCGCGGTCCGGGCCGGCTACCTGGCCCGCGGCGCCGGGCGCATCCCGAAGCGGTTCTGGGCGCAGGCCTCGAGCCCGGCTCTGTCGTGAATCGCTATGTCGCGCTGGGTAGTTCCATGGCTGCCGGGCCCGGGATCACGCCGCGTGCGGCGGGTTCGCCGAGGTCGGCGGGGCGCTCGGCGCGCAACTATCCGCACCTGGTGGCCCGCGCGCTGGACCTCGACCTCGTCGACGTCACGTACTCGGGTGCGACCACCGCGCACGTCCTGACCGAATCCCAGCGCGGCGCCGCACCGCAGATCACCGCCCTCGACGGCTCGGAGACGCTGGTCACGGTGACGATCGGCGGCAACGACGCCGGCTATGTGCCGTTGCTGATGGCCGCGGGCCTGCCCCGGTGGACCCGGTCGGTGCCGCTGCTGGGCGCACGGATCGGGGAGTTGCTCGATCCCGGGGCACGCGAGCGCGCGCTGGGCGACGCCGCCGCGGCACTGGTCGAGGTGGGCC
>NZ_JBSWXU010000340.1:0-534 GCF_056160785.1 Mycobacterium sp. ABE4_509
GCCCCCGCCCAGCGCGAGAGCCAGCATCCCCGCTGCGAGCGCACCGGCCATCAGCGCGGCCAGCACCCGGTCCACCGCTGCACCGACGGCCAGCACCGGGGCTACGCCGGCAGCGGTCAACAGCGCCATCCCGACCGGCCTGGCGGTGCCCGGCATCAGGATCAGCCCGGCGGCGATCGCGATCAGCGCCGCGATGGCGCAGGCGCCGGCCAGCCACAGATCGTCACGGTCGTTGATGAGCCTTGCCCCCAGCGCGACCCACAGCGGCAGGACCGCGACCGCGATGCGCGCCGCATGCAGCCAGATCCAGTCCCGGCCCAGCTGCACCGGCAGCGACGCGGCCGACAGCGCCAGCATGAATCCGACCAGCAGCAGCGTGATCCCGTCGGTCACCGCGGGCGCCAACACGATCATCGGCACCAGCACCAGCAGACCCAGCTGCTGGGTGTCCCAGCGCCGGGCCAGTGCCAGCCCCGCGGCGGCGACCGCCGCAGCCAGCGCCAGCCCGACCGACGGGGCCACCCAGCCGTAGAC
>NZ_JBSWXU010000341.1:0-529 GCF_056160785.1 Mycobacterium sp. ABE4_509
GGCACCGACCGCAGCGATCGGCGCCACCGTGCTGGCCGCCGTGCTCGCCGGGGTCGCGCTGGCCGACGCCGTGGCCCCCACCACGGTGGCGATCCTGATGCTGGTGCCACTGTCGGCGTTCGAGGCCACCATGGCTCTGCCCGGTGCCGCCGTCTCCCTCATGCGTGCCCGCATCGCCGCGCAGCGCCTCGGTGCACTCACCGATCCCGACACCGCCGCCGACGACGACCGCCGACCCGACTCACCTGACCTCGACCTCACCCCGGGCGCCCGGGTCGCGGTGCTCGGCCCCAGCGGCAGCGGCAAGACCACGCTGCTGATGCGCACCGCGGGCCTGCTTCCCGGTTCGGGCCCGCCCGCCGGGGTGTTCTTCGCCGAGGACGCACACCTGTTCTCCACCACGGTGCGCGACAACCTGCTCGTCGTGCGCGGCGACGCGACCGACGACGAACTGCGCGACGCCCTGACCCGCGTCGGGCTGCGCGCCTGGCTGGACGGGCTGCCGGACGGCCTGGCCACCGTGCTGGTC
>NZ_JBSWXU010000342.1:0-503 GCF_056160785.1 Mycobacterium sp. ABE4_509
CGGTGCTGCTGGCCGCGGTGGCCGCCCTGACCGTCGGCGCGGCAGCCGGTCTGGCGCTGGCGTGGGTGTCGGCGCCGTGGCTGATCGCGGTCGGCGCGGTCTGCATCGCCGGGGCGTGGCTCTACACCGGCGGATCCCGGCCCTACGGCTATCTGGGGCTCGGTGAGGTCGCGGTGTTCGTGTTCTTCGGCCTGGTCGCGGTGCTGGGCACGCAGTACACCCAGGCGCTGCGGATCGACTGGGTGGGCGCGACGCTGGCGGTGGCCACCGGCTGCCTGTCCTCGGCGGTGCTGGTGGCCAACAACCTGCGCGACATCCCCACCGACGCGGAATCCGGGAAGATCACCCTGGCCGTCCGCCTCGGTGATCCGAGGACCCGATTGCTGTTCCAGGCGCTGCTGCTGATCGCCTTCCTGCTGACGCTGGTGCTGGTGCTGGCGACGCCGTGGTGCGCGGTCGGGCTGGTGGCGCTGCCGCTGGCGGTGCGGGCCGCGGCGCCGGTG
>NZ_JBSWXU010000343.1:0-500 GCF_056160785.1 Mycobacterium sp. ABE4_509
CCGGCCGGATCGAAACTGGCGACCCAGCGGTCCAGCCGGTCACGCAGCTTGGTCTCCGAGAGCCGGTTCCACCGCCCGATCCGGGCCGCCAACGCCGCATCCAGCTCCCCGACGATCTCGTCATCGACGTTGTCGGTCCGCGCGATCACCAGACGCAACACCCGGTAATCGATGTCCCCGGCGGCGAACACCGCAGCCACCCGGGGCAGGCGCTCGAACAACGACACCGCCATCCGCACCTGCGAACCCGCCCGCGAGCGGCTGATGTTCTGCGCAGCCGACACCTCGGCGGCAACCGCCTCGAACACATCGGTGGCCCAGAACTGGGCCTCCTCGTAGTCACGACACCGCTGGGCATACAACCGCGACACCGCACCCAACCGCGCCGCGATCGCCGCCGACTCCGCACGCACCGACGAAGCCATCTCCTCGATACACCCCACCGCCCCATCAGTGTCGAACATGTGTTCGATACTGCCAGAAGGGTCCGACAAGTTCGG
>NZ_JBSWXU010000344.1:0-490 GCF_056160785.1 Mycobacterium sp. ABE4_509
CGGTGACGTAGCCGACGAGGCGTTTGTCGCCGGGGCGGTCCTCGCGGACGAGTACCTCTGCTTGGGCGACTCCGTCGATGGTGGCCAGGGCGGCTTGGACTTCGCCGAGTTCGATGCGGTAGCCGCGGATCTTGACTTGTTCGTCGGCGCGGCCGAGGTAGCGCAGTTCTCCGTCGGGTCCCCAGCTCATCAGGTCGCCGGTGCGGTACATGCGTTGGCCGGGTGGGCCGTAGGGGCAGGCCAGGAATCGTGTTGCGCTCAGTGCGGCGCGGCCGAGGTAGCCGGCGGCCAGGCCGGCGCCGGCGACGTAGAGTTCTCCGGTCACTCCGGCCGGGACCGGGCGCAGCCAGGGGTCGAGGACGAAGAAGCCGAGGTGGCCCAGCGGGACCCCGATCGGGCTGGTGGGGTTGTCGAGGTCGGTGGCGGTGATCTCGCGGAACGAGGCGTGCACGGTGGTTTCGGTGATGCCGTACATGTTGATCAGCCGGGG
>NZ_JBSWXU010000345.1:0-480 GCF_056160785.1 Mycobacterium sp. ABE4_509
GAATCGCGGGCCGGGGTCGGCGTGACCGGGGGCGGCACGATCGTGCCGATCGCCGAGGTGATCCGGATGGCCGGCCACGCCCACCACCATCTGGCGGTGTTCGACCGGGCCACCGGTGCAGCGCTGAACCTGTTCCGGGCCAAACGGGTCGCCTCACCCGCACAGCGGATCATGCTGATCGCGCGCGACGGGGGCTGCACCAAACCGGGCTGCACCGTGGGCGCCTACGGCTGCCAGGTCCACCACGCCGCCGCCGACTGGACCGACGGCGGCAACACCAACGTCGACGAACTCGGGTTGGCGTGTGGGCCCGACAACCGCGCCGTCGGTGACGGCGCGTGGTCCACCCGGATCAACGCCCGCGGCGAGGTCGAATGGATCCCCCCACCACGGCTGGATACCGGCCAACACCGCATCAACTACCACCACCGCCCCGAACGGCTGCTGCGCCCGCCCGACGCGCCGGCACCGGAGCAGGAC
>NZ_JBSWXU010000346.1:0-468 GCF_056160785.1 Mycobacterium sp. ABE4_509
GCCCTGGTGGCCGCCGCCACGCACGCCGGCACGCCGATGCCGTCGAGGTAGGCCCCGGCCACCGCCAGCGCCGGCGGGAGCCCGGCCCGGATCTCGCCGGCCAGATCGGCATGCCCCGGACCGTACTGGGGCATCGCATCGATCCAGCGCACCACCCGGGCATCCACCGGATCCACGCTGATCCCGAACAGTGTCGCCAGGTCGTCGGCCGACCAGGACAACAGCTCCTCGTCGGAGGTGCTGCGCGCGATCTCGTCGCCGAACCGGCCATAGGACAGGCGGACCAGTTCCACGTTGGCGCGGCGCCCCCACTTGCGCGAGGACAGCGTCACCGCCTTGGCGTGCGACCCGGTGCGACCGGCGACGAGGACACCGGACTGCTCGGGAAGCGGGGTGCCGCCCGGCAACGCGAGGGCCACCACGGCCGCCGAGGCGACCGGGATCTTCGCCGCGGCCGCCGCGCTGCGC
>NZ_JBSWXU010000347.1:0-465 GCF_056160785.1 Mycobacterium sp. ABE4_509
GACGACATGATTTTGATCAGCGTGGATGATCACATCGTCGAGCCGCCGGATATGTTCGCCAATCATCTGCCGAAGAAGTATTTGGATGAGGCGCCGCGGTTGGTGCACAACGAGGATGGTTCGGATACCTGGCAGTTTCGGGATGTGGTGATTCCGAATGTGGCGCTCAATGCGGTGGCGGGGCGTCCGAAGGAGGAATACGGTCTGGAGCCGCAGGGTTTGGATGAGATCCGGCCGGGGTGTTGGCAGGTTGATGAGCGGGTCAAGGACATGAATGCCGGCGGGATTTTGGGGTCGATGTGTTTCCCGTCGTTTCCGGGGTTCGCGGGGCGGTTGTTCGCGACTGAGGATCCGGAGTTTTCGTTGGCGTTGGTGCAGGCCTACAACGATTGGCATGTCGAGGAGTGGTGCGGGGCGTATCCGGCGCGGTTCATTCCGATGACGTTGCCGGTGATCTGGGATCCG
>NZ_JBSWXU010000348.1:0-459 GCF_056160785.1 Mycobacterium sp. ABE4_509
CGCGGGCAGGTCATGGCCGACACCCTCTACCAACGCGTCACCGGTACCGCGGTCACCGAGCCGGTGTCGGTGGCGCTGAACCTGGTGCTGGCCGACACCACCCTGGTCGGCGACGACGAGTGCCCCGGCTGGCTGCAGGGCTACGGTCCGGTGCCCGCGGCGGTGGTGCGCCGCCTGGTCGGTGACGCGGTCACCGACGAGAGCGCCAAGGCCAGCCTGCGCCGGCTCTACCGCCACCCGGCATCCGGGCAGCTGGTCGCGATGGAATCGAAGGCCCGGCTGTTCCCGAAAGGGCTGGCCCGCTTCATCGGGCTGCGCGACCAAACCTGCCGCACCCCGCACTGTGACGCCCCGATCCGCCACCACGACCACGCAACCCCGGCTCGCGAGCACGGCCCCACCAGCGCACTCAACGGCCTGGGCGCCTGCCAAGGCTGCAACTACGCCAAAGAAGCCCCC
>NZ_JBSWXU010000349.1:0-446 GCF_056160785.1 Mycobacterium sp. ABE4_509
CCACGACGGCCACCGTCAGGAACGCCGCCACCACCCCGGCCGCGGCGCCGAAGTGATACGACCACTTCGACGGCACCACCGCGTAGGCCAGCGCGACCAGCGCCACCACGGCGGCCAGCCGCAGCGCCGAGCGGTGCGCCATGCCGCGCCGGCGCCACACCAGCACTACCACCACCGGCAGCATCGCGACCGCGAGCAGCGGAGCCAGCCGCTTGGCTGCGCTGCCCTGCTGATCACCGCTGAGCAGGTTGGCCCACCGGTCGGGTTCGCGGTACCACGGCAGGTTCGGACCGAACTCGCGATGCCAGTCGGTGGCCGTCACCAACGCCGCAAGGGTCTGGTCGGCGAAGATCAGGCTCGAGCTCAGCGCGCCGACGCAGCCGAGCAGCAGCACGGTCGCCACCAGCTGCGGCCCGGACGCCGCGGCGCGGCGCACCACCCGGGCC
>NZ_JBSWXU010000350.1:0-440 GCF_056160785.1 Mycobacterium sp. ABE4_509
GCCACGGCTCGGGCTCGGTGGGCACCCGCAGCCCGCCGGCCTGCCAGTCGACGGCCGTGGTCAGCTCGCACACCCCCGCGGTGGGCGGCAGCACCCGGTGCTGGAGCGCCAGTACCGCTTTGATGAGCCCGACCACGCCGGCGCCGCCCTCCAGGTGACCGGTGTTGGGTTTCACCGAGCCGACGGGGCACGGGTCGGCGGCCCGGCCGGCGCCGTACACCGCGGCCAGCGCGGCCAGCTCGACCGGATCCCCGGTCGGGGTCCCGGTGCCGTGGGCTTCGATGAAGCCGATGCTGGACGGGGACACCCCGGAGGTCCGGCAGGCCAGCCGGAAGAGATCCTGCTGGGCGTCGCCGTTCGGCGACATGATTCCGACGGTGCGCCCGTCCTGGGCGACCGCGCCGCCGCGCACCACGGCGAGCACCCGGTCGCCGTCGCGC
>NZ_JBSWXU010000351.1:0-410 GCF_056160785.1 Mycobacterium sp. ABE4_509
TGGCGCCGCGCCCGGCGATCAGTGGGCCACCACTATCGCCGGTGTTGGCGGCGACGGCGATCGCTCAGGATCGGGGGCTGATCAACACCGAACACGTCACGGTGATCCGCGCCGCGGTGGCCAAGCTACCCGGCTTCGTCGATGCCGCCACCGCCGAGCAGTTCGAGATCGACCTGGTCCGCGCCGCGGTCGGGGTCGGCCCCACCGAACTGGCCGGGGCCGCCGCGCGGGCGTTGTTCCTGTTCGATCAGGACGGCCCCGAACCCGACGAGCGTGAACGGGCCCGCACCCGCGCACTGTCCAAGGGCAAGCAGGGCAGCGATGCGATGGTCCCGGTCAGCGGGGCGTTGACGCCGCAGGCGTGGGCGGTGTGGGAGGCGATCTTCGCCAAATACGCCGCCCCGGGCATG
>NZ_JBSWXU010000352.1:0-409 GCF_056160785.1 Mycobacterium sp. ABE4_509
GTTGCGGATCACCTAGCGCAGCAGCGTAATTCGATACTCGCACTACTGCCCAACCTGGCACCGAGGTCAACGTCGAATAAGGGCTGCGCGGCAGCAGTGATTCCAGTGCGGTTTCTGCGGCGTGGATCTGGTCATCGAGATCGGCCAGCAACACCAGATCGGCAGCCAATATCCGGCGCGCGACAACCGCGTCGCGGGCCGCGGCGACCAGACGCTCAGCGACCGGGCGGCGCAGTTGCAGGTCGCGGGTCGCGGCGAAGCGGATCAGCCGGTTGACTCCGAGCCCGGCCAAACGCGCCGGGTCGGCGAACTCGGCGGCGACCAGCCGGCCGATCCTGGTACCCAGCACGTCGGGCAGAGCCAGGGTCAGTCCGGGAAACGACCGGTCCAGCTGGCCGAGCAGCTGATT
>NZ_JBSWXU010000353.1:0-395 GCF_056160785.1 Mycobacterium sp. ABE4_509
GAGCGGGCGCAGGCGCCGGGGCAGCCGGATCGGCGGGCAGCGGCGCCGGAGCCGCCGGTGGGGCGCCGTACGGGTCCGGTGTGCTCATCGGGCGCTGGGTCAGCGCCAGCAGTGCGTCCGAACCCGAGATCTCCTGGGTCTGGATCGCGTGCCAGATCTCCTTGAGATACGTCACGTTGGCGCTCTCGTCGGGCAACATGTCCGGGTTGACGGTGGTGCCGGGGGGCAGGTTGTCCGGGCTGGCCAGATGCGGAATCGCCTCCGGTACCGGAAGCTCGCCGCTGATCGCCTGGTTGGCCATGTCGTAGGCCGGCCCGGGCACGCCCACGGCGTTCAGCGGTGCCAGCGGGTCGACCGGTGCCGGTGCTGCCGCTCCCGGTGCCGGGGGTGCGGGC
>NZ_JBSWXU010000354.1:0-384 GCF_056160785.1 Mycobacterium sp. ABE4_509
CCGCAGCTCCACCGCGCCCTCGGCGCCGCCGACGCTGATCCGGTGCGGGTGCAGGTGCGCCACGGCGGGCAGTCCGCCCAGCGGTGCGGGCCCACGGTTGTGCAGCCAGTAGCGGGCGTAGAGCGGCTGGGCGGGTTCGGCGTCCGGGGCCAGCGTGGCCAGGTCGGCATCGAGCACCCGCGGAAGGTTCGGCTGGGTTCGCACCGTGGCGATCTCATAGCCGTTCAGCCGCAGCGGGCTGGCCGGCTCACCGAGGGGCCGCTCGGTGAGATCGAGGCGCTGCAGTTGGAGGTGGCGCAGTCCCGAGCGCAGCGTCACCTCGGCGGCGCGGCCGTGCAGTTCGACCACCCGCACGACGACGCCGCCGGCGGGGTCGGCGTGCTG
>NZ_JBSWXU010000355.1:0-381 GCF_056160785.1 Mycobacterium sp. ABE4_509
GGCGGCGCTGTTGATCGGCGGCGTCGAGCTCGCCGACCTCCCCGACCCCGGCGCCGCCCGGGCCGCGGTCGACGCCGCCGGGTTCGTGGTCAGCCTGGAACTGCGTGAGAGCGAGGTCACCCAACGCGCCGACGTGGTCTTCCCGGTTGCGCCGGTGGTGGAGAAGGCGGGCTCGTTCGTCAACTGGGAGGGGCGGCTGCGTCCGTTCGAACCGTCGTTGCACACCAACGCGATCCCCGACCTGCGGGTGCTCAACTTCCTGTCCGACGAGATCGGCATCGACATGGGACTGCCGACCGCCCGGGCCGCCGCCGAGGAACGGGCCCGGCTCGGGTTGTGGTCGGGTGACCGACCGCAGGCCCCCCGCGCCGAGGCGGCACC
>NZ_JBSWXU010000356.1:0-354 GCF_056160785.1 Mycobacterium sp. ABE4_509
CGTTGACGCCGCAGGCGTGGGCGGTGTGGGAGGCGATCTTCGCCAAATACGCCGCCCCGGGCATGTGCAACCCCGACGACGAGGCGCCGTGTACCTCGGGCACACCGACCCAGGCGCAGATCGACGCTGATCAGCGCAGCCTGGCCCAGCGCCGCCACGACGCGCTGGTCGCGGTCGGGCGGATCGCGCTGATGAGCGGGGCGCTTGGCGAGCTCAACGGGCTGCCGGTGTCGGTGATCATCCGCACCACCCTCCAAGACCTGGAATCGCGGGCCGGGGTCGGCGTGACCGGGGGCGGCACGATCGTGCCGATCGCCGAGGTGATCCGGATGGCCGGCCACGCCCACCACCATC
>NZ_JBSWXU010000357.1:0-316 GCF_056160785.1 Mycobacterium sp. ABE4_509
GCCCTGGCCACCATCGACGGAGTCGCCCAAGCAGAGGTACTCGTCCGCGAGGACCGCCCCGGCGACAAACGCCTCGTCGGCTACGTCACCGCAGTCGGCGGGCAGACCGTCGATCCCGCTGCGCTGCGGACCGCCCTGTCCGAACGGCTTCCCGAATACATGGTTCCCACGGCGGTGGTGCCGGTCGAGGTGATGCCGTTGACGGTCAACGGCAAACTCGACAAGCGGGCGCTGCCGGCCCCGGAATACCAGCACGTCGAGCAGTACCGCGCACCGGCCGACGCCGTCGAAGAGATCCTCGCCGACATCTACGCCC
>NZ_JBSWXU010000358.1:0-312 GCF_056160785.1 Mycobacterium sp. ABE4_509
AAGGTGGGATCGGCGATTGGGACGAAGTCGTAACAAGGTAGCCGTACCGGAAGGTGCGGCTGGATCACCTCCTTTCTAAGGAGCACCACGAGAAACACTCCCGCTGTGGGGGTGTGAGCCGTGAGGAACCCGGATGGCTGTAGTGGCCTCGGGTTGGGTGCACGACAAACGTTGAACCGCAACGGGTCCCGGGTTTTCGGGGTTTGCGGTGATGGAATTGCCAGACACACTATTGGGCTTTGAGACAACAAGCCCGTGCCCCTGTGGTTTGGGGGTGGCTCTGCCGTCCGGTGGGGTCGGAGTGTTGTTGCC
>NZ_JBSWXU010000359.1:0-302 GCF_056160785.1 Mycobacterium sp. ABE4_509
GGTCCGCTCACCCGAAGACCTGCACGCCCTGCTGATCAGCGAACAGATCACCATCCTCAGCCAAACCCCCTCAGCGTTCTACGCCCTGCAGACCGCCGACGCCGCCCGGTCCGACTCCGCCGATCAGTTGGGGCTCGAGGCAGTGGTTTTCGGCGGCGAAGCGCTGGAGCCACATCGGCTGCGGAGCTGGCGTGATGCTCACCCCCGCCTGCCCCGGCTGATCAACATGTACGGCATCACCGAAACCACCGTGCACGCCTCGTTCCGCGAGATCACCGCCACCGACCTCGACAACCCCACCA
>NZ_JBSWXU010000360.1:0-297 GCF_056160785.1 Mycobacterium sp. ABE4_509
GGCCCCGGAATACCAGCACGTCGAGCAGTACCGCGCACCGGCCGACGCCGTCGAAGAGATCCTCGCCGACATCTACGCCCAGGTCCTGGGCCTCGACCGGGTCGGAACCGACGAATCGTTCTTCGAACTCGGCGGCGACAGCATCCTGTCCATGCAGGTCGTCGCCCGCGCCCGGGCCGCCGGAGTGCTCTGCCGACCCCGCGACATCTTCGTCGAACAGACCGTCTCCCGACTCGCCCAGGTCGCCACCGTCGCCGACGAGGACACCGCCGTCCTCGACGAGGGCACCGGCCCCGT
>NZ_JBSWXU010000361.1:0-294 GCF_056160785.1 Mycobacterium sp. ABE4_509
CGATGGCCATGCGGATGACCTCGCGCATGGGCAGCAGGGTGCCGCCGGCGGTGAGGGCGTGTCCGGTGGGGCGCCGGCGGCTGGTCTGGCTGGGTTGTTCGGCGCCGCAGTGTTCGGTGTCGCAGTGTTCGGTGTCGCAGTGTTCGGTGTCGCAGCCTGCGGCGGCGGTGCGGGCGGCGTGTTCGAGGTCTTGGAGGGTTGTTGTGACGATGACGGTGACCGGTAGCCCGTTGTGGGTGCCGAGGGTGCCCGAGGACAGGGTGTCGCGGCACAGGGCCAGGAAGGCGTCGTGGT
>NZ_JBSWXU010000362.1:0-294 GCF_056160785.1 Mycobacterium sp. ABE4_509
CCGAGGCCAAGAAGATCGCCGCGCGCCTGGACGCCGCCGCGGTCGTCGACCGGGCCGCCAAGGCCGCCGCCGATCGGTGTGTGAGTATCCGTCCGGCTCCCGACACCATGGTCTATGTGACCGCGCTGCTGCCGGTGGCCCAGGGGGTCGGGGTGTATGCCGCCCTCAAACGCGAAGCCGAGACCACCTTCGATGGTCGCTCGCGCGGGCAGGTCATGGCCGACACCCTCTACCAACGCGTCACCGGTACCGCGGTCACCGAGCCGGTGTCGGTGGCGCTGAACCTGGTGCTGG
>NZ_JBSWXU010000363.1:0-294 GCF_056160785.1 Mycobacterium sp. ABE4_509
CCGAGGCCAAGAAGATCGCCGCGCGCCTGGACGCCGCCGCGGTCGTCGACCGGGCCGCCAAGGCCGCCGCCGATCGGTGTGTGAGTATCCGCCCGGCCCCCGACACCATGGTCTATGTGACCGCGCTGCTGCCGGTGGCCCAGGGGGTCGGGGTGTATGCCGCCCTCAAACGCGAGGCCGAGACCACCTTCGATGGTCGCTCACGCGGGCAGGTCATGGCCGACACCCTCTACCAACGCGTCACCGGTACCGCGGTCACCGAGCCGGTGTCGGTGGCGCTGAACCTGGTGCTGG
>NZ_JBSWXU010000364.1:0-265 GCF_056160785.1 Mycobacterium sp. ABE4_509
CCGACCTGGGCACCCTGAGCCCCGACACCTTCCTGCCCCTGGTCCGCCAACACGGCCTCATGCGCCCGGTCACCGACCTCGTCATCGACCAAGCCCTCACCGACACCGCCACCTGGACCCACCACAACCGCCACATCCCCGTCGCCATCAACCTGTTCGCCCCGTCGTTGCGCGACACCGAACTCCCCCACACCCTCACCACCGCCCTGCACCACCACGGCCTGACCCCCGACCTACTCACCGTCGAAATCACCGAAGACCTCGT
>NZ_JBSWXU010000365.1:0-254 GCF_056160785.1 Mycobacterium sp. ABE4_509
CGCCGGTCGCCGTGCTGACCACAGCCGAGTTGCGCCCACGGCTCGACGACTGCGATCTGGCGGCCATCGATATCGGGGTGCTCGGGGATCCGGGGGATCCCGGGGATCCCGGAGATCTCGGGGATCCCGGAGATCTTGGGGACCTCGCAGACGTCGGCGACACCGCAGACCCCGCCGCCACGCCGGCCCAACCGGGCCCTGACGACATCGCCTACATCATCTACACCTCAGGCACCACCGGAACACCCAAGGGC
>NZ_JBSWXU010000366.1:0-249 GCF_056160785.1 Mycobacterium sp. ABE4_509
TTCCGGTGCTGTCGTCGACGCGCAGGCGCAGCATGGCGTGGCGGTCGAGGACGGCTTGGAGCACGGTGACGACGTCGGCCTCGGTCACCCCGAGCGGCGCCTGCATCGCCACCGTCTGGTTGAACTCCTCGATCGAGGCGCCCGCGCTTTCCAAACCGTGCAGCCACTCGATGATGGGGGTGGCGATCACGGGGCCGGTGCCCTCGTCGAGGACGGCGGTGTCCTCGTCGGCGACGGTGGCGACCTGGG
>NZ_JBSWXU010000367.1:0-234 GCF_056160785.1 Mycobacterium sp. ABE4_509
AGCACCGGATACTCCATGTAACGCACCGCCGGCTCACCGTCGTAGGTGATGTGCGGGGTGCCCTCGCTGTCGCTTTCGATCCAGCTGGACTTGTACGGGAACTTGCCCAGATTGAGCAGCTCCGCGGTGTACAGCGGCACGGTGTCGGAGTAGCACAGCTGGTAGTAGGCGCGGTTGTTCTCCCAGTTGCCCACCCGCTGCTCGGCGGTGCCGGTGCCGGTGGTCTGCAGGCAG
>NZ_JBSWXU010000368.1:0-226 GCF_056160785.1 Mycobacterium sp. ABE4_509
GCGGCGTAGCGGCATGTTCAGCTCCCGCCCCGGGGTGCGCGGCGGTGTGGGGCTTGGTGTTGGTCGGCCCGGTGTTGGTGGGTCTGGTGGGTCGCTGCTGGTGGTGGTCCAGGTGGGGAACAGCAGCGTCGAGAAGGGTTTGGTGGTGTAGGTGTGTCCGGTGGGGGTGCTCAGGTGCAGGGTTCCGTCGGGTAGCTGGACGTCGTGCCAGTCTTCCCAGAATGTT
>NZ_JBSWXU010000369.1:0-221 GCF_056160785.1 Mycobacterium sp. ABE4_509
GGGCAGGCGTCAGTCCGTATACCTCGTCTTGCGACTTCGCACGGACCTGTGTTTTTAGTAAACAGTCGCTTCTCACTGGTTTGTGCCACCCACTCACGCTCAAGACCGCAAGAGTCCGTCACGCCATGTGGGTCCCCCTTCTCCCGAAGTTACGGGGGCATTTTGCCGAGTTCCTTAACCATAGTTCACTCGTACGCCTCGGTATTCTCTACCTGACCACC
>NZ_JBSWXU010000370.1:0-221 GCF_056160785.1 Mycobacterium sp. ABE4_509
CGCGATCCGGGCCGGTCTGGCCGAGTTGGCCGCCGCCCCGATCGACGGGCTCACCCATCGCGAACTGATCAGCCTGCTCGACGACCTCAAGAAGCTGACCTGGATACTGCCGGCCCACGAGCAGCGGGCACTGGCCCGGCTGATGGCCGAAACCGAACCCAAGACCCTCGGCGCCAAATCCTGGAACGAGGTGCTGCGCATCGCGCTGCGAGTCGCCAAGA
>NZ_JBSWXU010000371.1:0-219 GCF_056160785.1 Mycobacterium sp. ABE4_509
GGTGGTCAGGTAGAGAATACCGAGGCGTACGAGTGAACTATGGTTAAGGAACTCGGCAAAATGCCCCCGTAACTTCGGGAGAAGGGGGACCTCCTACTGTCATGGCTCTTGCGGCCGGCAGCGGTGGGGGGTGGCACAAACCAGTGAGAAGCGACTGTTTACTAAAAACACAGGTCCGTGCGAAGTCGCAAGACGAGGTATACGGACTGACGCCTGCCC
>NZ_JBSWXU010000372.1:0-204 GCF_056160785.1 Mycobacterium sp. ABE4_509
CGACCAGCGCGGCGATGCGTTGCGCGGCGATCGCGGCGTCGACCGAATACACCCGGCCGTAGACGCTGGTGGTGCCGGTCGCGTCGTCGCGTTTGCCGATCGCGAAATCGCGGGACCGTGACCGGGCGCGCACCCGGCGCACCGCATCAGGGTCGAGGGTGTGGATCCACACCTCGATCGCGGTGTCGAGTTTCTCCCCCGACA